>NZ_CBFIIF010000019.1:0-52712 GCF_965662665.1 Congregibacter sp.
AAGACCAGCCCGACGCCTTTAGCCCATCAAAATCTACCACGTCGCCATAATCGGAGTATACGGCAGGCTTACCACCCCTTACGAAGACGATTGGGCTGCCCCATAGTGCATTAAGTGATGCCCTGTCTTCGTTGTTGAAAAACTCAAGGAAATTTTCGACGACCCGCTGTGGCGATAACGCCTCACCTGCATAGAGAGGTGTTGCCATAAATATAAAGAGAAACAATAGTACTCGTTTTTTCATGATAAACGCCCCAAGCCTGTCACTGTTACCTATGGTTCTGACGTATTTGGGTAGTTTCATGCGTATTCCTGTAAAGATTCCTGTAAGATACATGGTAGATCTATCTAGAATTCTTATTATTATCAGTGGTTTATCGTGGGGGTTCAAGTCCCCCCTTCGGCACCATTTTTTTACATACTTTGAACTTAGGCGCTTCTTTAAAGGCTGGCCTAGGGCAAGTCTAGGGTTAGTCGCTAGGACTCAAAGTTTTTGCTTTGTTTGAACTGGCAGTCGCCGAGCGTCTAAGCCGGCTTTGCGAAGAGCGACTAGTGCTTTAAGCCAAGTGTGATTCAACTGAGTTGTTTCAGCGCTGGACTTCCAAATGTAAGCGAGCGAAGGCCTCTGACTCGCCTTACTGACCAAGTTCGCTAAACTTTTTCCCACAAGCCCCGCGCTTCGCACTCATTGGGGAGTGATGGGGGGGCTGTGATTGTGGGGGAGTGATCGTGCGTATTCCCGAGCAGCCCACACGAATTTATGCAGGCCTGAGGTATTTTGGGCTACCACTCATGGAACAAACACTCACCCTTAGCAGTGTGTCTAGTCGATAGCCGTAATACTCACGATCTCAAAGCCCTGGGTGGCAGTACTCCAGCGCAGCTGCAGGCGATAGGAAGTGTCATCTGCTAGCGTTACGGGCGAAATGGTTATCGTACCGTCTTCATTTAAGATCTGTGTTGTGGCAGCTGTGAAAGCCGGGAATCCGGGTTCATCGATAAAATCATCAGCAAAGGCTTGGACGGTGAAGGTACTCGTTTGATCCTGCTGCTGGCCATCAGATGTCCTGGCTCTAATCATGACCGTGTGCTCTCCGGCGCCGAGACTTGCGAAGTTGTATATCTCACCGAATCCAGATTCCCGAGAGTTGGGAACGTTCGGGTAAACGGACTCAACATCGGTACGCACCCCACCATAGGTGAGCGTTTGCACAAACTGGCCATTCACGAACAGTTCTATACTCTCGATACCTGAAGACGAAACTGCCCACCCGCGCAGACTTGAGATGCCGGATGCCGTTGCACCATCTACGGGCTCCTCCAGATTTAACACGAATGCTGGGTCTGGTTCGGGACCTTCGCTTCCTTCATATGCCGGGACGCTGACCACAAGCGCGTCGTTGTAGATCAAATCAAACGCCTGATCTTCGTCAAATTGGTCGCGAGGCGGCAGGCTGTCAAACTGGTCAAGAAGAAACGTTTCCGTGCTCAAAAGATCATCGCAAAATGCTACTGCATCAGGCGCCGTCACAAGCTCGACCGATTCGTAACGTGCTCCGTTTTGATCAATAGCAAAGGCAGCGGAGCATATGAATGGGGGGGGGCGCCTTCATCAGGGGTCAGTTGAAGTACAACGGCTGACAGAGTTGAATCGTTTTCACACGCCTCTCGCCAGATTTTCCCTGACGCCGTATCACCGAACCAGTTGAATGTCCCCGTTAGAGCATCTGAAGGAACGATTAGGTCTGAGAGGTCTTCGGTAATGCACCCGTCGGGTACGGATTGCACACTGATCAAATTGCCTTGGCTCTCTATCTCCGCAATCACCTTGGTCTTGTTGACTTGCAGGTAATCTCGCTTCAGCGCCTCAGTAGAGCTGGCCGCAATTTCTGCAGCGGCGCCTAGGGAGGCAATCAAAATAAAAATTCGGAGAAACATCTACCAACACCTTCTGTCATGTGTAAAAAAAATTGGAGCGCCATTGTATGAAATGCGCTTGCACAACCCAATCGGTAAAACGCGAGTTGTGCGTTTGTATAAGGTATGACGGCTGAATAACGGAAATGTTGCAAAAAAAAACTAATTTGTGGTCTTTCTATCTGGCGCAGATCGCCAAAGTACCGTTATCTCGGTGCAGGAGCGGTGGGCATTCATCACCAGATCGCCGTTGAGCGTTGCTGGCACGGGTAAGCTGGTAGGGTGAATCTGGTGCTTTGTTTGTGCCTCAATTGGCTTGGACGAATAAGCACTCAGTTGTGCTTGCGTGACGTGTTGGCCGCACCTATAATACGCGGCCTCTCACGAGGGGCAGCTTAAGGGAGTGTCCCGCGGGTCGTACTTCAGGGTGAAGCTAGCTAACGAAGTTAGTCCTCATTCAAAGGGTCGACACGCAGAGAAAAGTTTTGATGCGGGGTGGAGCAGCCTGGTAGCTCGTCGGGCTCATAACCCGAAGGTCGTCGGTTCAAATCCGGCCCCCGCTACCAATAACACCGTTAGCTCCAATGACCGACGGTGTGACTAAAAAAGCCCCTTATGGGGCTTTTTTATTGGCTTCGCATTTGTGTTGAGTGCGAAGCAGACGATGGACAGTGACTGGATAAGAGGAGGCGGGCGATGAGCGCGAGAGAAAATAAGCTGCAAACATTGCTTGCACCGACAGTCGAGGCGCTGGGCTTTGAACTCTGGGGTACGGAGTACCTGATTCAGGGTAAGCACAGCGTATTGAGGCTTTATATAGAGTCTGAGAACGGCGTACAGGTAACGGACTGTGCGGCAGTAAGTGAGCAGGTAGGTGCGGTTCTTGATGTTGAGGAACCTATCAGCGGTGAGTACGTGCTGGAGGTGTCGTCTCCCGGCGTTGACCGTCGCTTGTTTCGCTTGGATCAATACTCCGCCTACGTTGGCGAAGAGATGGAGCTGCGCTTGCGCAATCCCTTTGAAGGGCGTCGCAAGTTCAAGGGCATCCTTCGGGGTGTGGAGGACGACGATATTGTGTTGCTCGTGGATGATCACGAGTATCTGTTGCCTTACGGCGACGTGGACCGGGCGCAGTTGACGCTGCGTATATAAGCAACCCCCGAGGTTGTTGCTACGAGGTTTTAGAACGATGACAAAAGAAATATTGCTGGTAGCGGAAGCGGTATCCAACGAGAAGGGAGTGTCCGAGGACATTATCTTCGAGGCGATTGAGTCCGCTCTGGCCATGGCCACCAAGAAGCGCTACGACGAAGACGCGGATATTGAAGTCACCATTGATCGCGAAACCGGCGATTACGAGACTGTGCGCCGCTGGCTGGTGGTTCCCGACGATGAGTTGGCGTTGCTAGGCACGCAGTTCACCACAGAAGAAGCGATTGAGCAGGACGAGTCCCTGAAGCCTGGGGATGTACATCAGGAGCAGGTCGAGAACGTAGGCTTCGGGCGTATCGCTGCCCAGACTGCCAAGCAGGTCATTGTTCAAAAGGTCCGGGACGCGGAACGTGCTCAGGTTGTCGAGCAGTATGAGAGTCGTGTTGGCGAGCTCGTCGCGGGAACGGTTAAGAAAGTAACTCGCGATAATGTCATTGTGGATCTGGGTAACAATGCCGAAGGTCTGCTGCCACGAGAGCAGCTGGTAGGCCGGGAAACATTCCGCATCAACGATCGCGTTCGCGCGATTCTCAAAGAGATCAGCACGGAGACTCGGGGTCCCCAGCTGATTCTCAGTCGCGCTTGCCCAGAGATGCTTATCGAGCTGTTCAAGATTGAAGTGCCCGAGATTTCTGAGGAAGTTATCCAGATCCGAAGCGCCGCTCGTGATCCGGGCTCCCGTGCAAAGATCGCTGTGAAGACCAACGATCAGCGTATTGATCCCGTGGGCGCCTGCGTTGGCATGCGCGGATCCAGAGTCCAGGCGGTCTCTAATGAGCTTGATAACGAGCGGGTCGATATTGTGCTCTGGGACGACAACCCTGCGCAGTTGGTGATCAACGCGATGTCGCCGGCAGAAGTAGAGTCCATCGTTGTGGATGAAGAAAACGGCACCATGGATGTCGCCGTGGCCGAGGATAATCTTGCGCAGGCGATTGGCCGCGCCGGCCAGAACGTTCGTCTTGCAAGTGAACTTACCGCGTGGACCATCAACGTCATGAGTGTCGACGAGGCGCTTGAGAAGCAGGAAGCGGAAGCCGGCCAGGTTATCCAGACGTTCATGGATAAGCTTGATGTCGACGAAGACGTTGCCGGAATTCTGGTGGATGAAGGCTTCACGACGCTGGAAGAAGTGGCCTATGTCCCGCTGGAAGAAATGACGTCCATCGATGGCTTCGACGAAGATATCGCTGAAGAGCTCCGAGCGCGGGCTAAAGATGCTCTGTTGACGCTGGCCATTGCCTCCGAAGAGGAGCTAGGTGCTCAGGAGCCAGCCGAAGATCTGCTGACCATGGACGGTATGGACCGCCATCTCGCCTTTATTCTTTCCAGTCGCGGCATCGTGACTATGGAAGATTTGGCGGAGCAGGGCGTAGACGAGCTGATGGATATAGAAGATATGACCGAAGAGCGTGCTGGTGAGCTGATTATGACTGCTCGCGCGCCTTGGTTCGAGGAAGAGTCGGCCTGATTAACCTTTTGGTAGTGAAGCAGGGTTAACGGGTCACAAGGGAGACAGCGCGATGGCGCAGGTAACAGTAGAGCAACTGGCAGAAACAGTAGGCGCACCGGTAGAGCGTTTATTGGCGCAGATGAAAGATGCGGGCTTGCCTCATAGTGCGGCAGAGCAAGCCGTGTCTGATGAGGACAAGCAGACGCTGCTGGCGTTCCTCAAGGCCAGCCATGGTGAGTCCACCGCGGCTCCCAAGCGCATCACTCTGAAGCGTAAGACGCTCAGTACTTTGCGCGGTGGTGGCGGCTCTCAGGGCAAGAAGACTGTCAACGTTGAAGTGCGCAAAAAGCGCACTTACGTGAAGCGTGATGTTCTTGAGGACAGCGGTGATGACGTCGCTCCTGCGGCCCTTGATGATCTGGTCGAAGAACCCGTTTTAGATGAGGTCGTGGAGCCGGTAGTTGCTGCGCCAGAACCCGAGCCCACACCGGAGCCAGATCCGGAGCTGGAACTGGAAGATGAAAAAGACCTCGATCCCGAGGTGCTCCGTCAGCGGGCGGCTGCGCGACGCAAGAAGCAGGAAGCTGAGGAAGCAGCGGCTCGTGAAGCTGCTATTGCTGCCCGCAAAGCAGAGGAAGAGCGTAAGGCAGCGGAAGCAGCGGCAACACCTCGCGCCGCGCCGAGTGCCGATGTCGCCCGTAAGCCCAAGCGTCTGCATGATGCGCCGGCCGCACCGGGTCGCGAAGAGCCTCGCAAGAAAAAAACTCGTGGTCGTGTGGGCTCAGAGCCTCTGGGCCGTGGCAAGCATCGAGGCCACAACCTGTCCTTATCAGATTTGGAAGCGGCGGAGTCAGGTGCGCCGCGGCGCCGTGGTGGCCGACGCAAAGGCAAGTCCACCCATGAAGAGCATGGCAAGCATGGCTTTGAAATGCCCACCGCGAAGAAGGTCTACGAAGTAGAGCTGGCGGATATGATTGCCGTGGGCGGTCTTGCGCAGCAGATGTCTGTGAAGTCGGGCGCGGTCATTAAAGAATTGATGAAGCTGGGTGTCATGGCGACCATCAATCAGATGATCGATCAGGATACGGCGACGCTGGTAGTCGAAGAGCTGGGCCACACCGTGAAGTTGGTGAGCGCCGATGAGCTTGAGGACAACCTGAGCGAAGCCTTATCAATGCACGAGGGTGAACTTTCTCCAAGAGCGCCGGTGGTTACGGTCATGGGTCACGTTGACCATGGTAAGACCTCGCTACTGGATTACATCCGCAAGGCTAAAGTGGCATCGGGCGAAGCTGGCGGTATAACCCAGCACATCGGTGCCTATCACGTCGATACAGATCACGGCATGATTTCCTTTTTGGATACGCCGGGACACGCCGCGTTTACCGCGATGCGAGCTCGAGGTGCAAAGAGCACGGATATCGTCATTCTTGTAGTGGCAGCCGATGACGGCGTTATGCCGCAGACCGTTGAGGCAGTGCAGCACGCCAAGGCAGCGGAGGTCCCGCTGATCGTTGCCGTGAACAAGATGGATAAAGAAGGCGCAGATCCCGATCGCGTTAAGAACGAACTAGCCGCTAAAGAAGTGATCCCGGAAGAATGGGGCGGTGAATACCAGTTCATTCCTGTGTCAGCAATCACCGGTGACGGTGTCGATGCGCTCCTGGATGCTATTTTGCTGCAGGCGGAGCTTCTTGAGCTTCAGGCGCCTCGCGAAGTACCCGCTCAGGGTATCGTTATTGAGTCCCGCCTGGACAAAGGTCGCGGCCCCGTAACAACACTACTGGTTCAAAGCGGTACCCTGCGTCAAGGCGATATTTGTCTTGCCGGACTGCACTACGGTCGCGTGCGAGCCATGCTGGACGAGAACGGGCAGCCCATCGAAGAGGCAGGTCCCAGTATTCCTGTGGAGATTTTGGGTCTCGACGGAACGCCTGATGCGGGTGATCAATTTGCGGTTCTCGAGAGTGAGAAGCGGGCTCGCGAGCTGGCGGACTCCCGTCAGGAGAAGATGCGCGACAGCAAGCTCCAGCGTCAGCAGGCTGCCAAACTCGACAACATGTTTGAGAGCATGACGGCGGGCGAGAAAAAGACGCTCAACGTTGTGGTCAAGGCCGACGTCCGAGGATCTCTGGAAGCGCTGCAAACAGCGTTGCTGGAGCTGGGTAACGATGAAGTTCAGGTCAATATCGTTTCCGGTGGTGTTGGTGGTATTGCCGAGACTGATATCAACCTGGCAATGACATCCGAAGCCGTGGTGTTTGGTTTCAACGTTCGTGCCGATAACTCGGCACGGCGCCTGGTTGAGGCCGAAGGTGTCGATCTGCGTTACTACAATGTTATCTACGATTTGATTGATGACGTGAAGCAGGCTTTGTCTGGCATGCTGCCTCCGGAAATGCGCGAGGAAATTGTGGGCATCGCCGAGGTGCGGGATGTATTCCGGTCTCCGAAGTTCGGTCAGATTGCGGGATGCATGGTTACCGAGGGCACGGTCTATCGCTCCAAACCCATCCGTGTACTTCGAGACAACGTTGTTATCTATGAGGGCGAACTCGAGTCGTTGCGCCGCTTTAAAGACGACGCGAACGAGGTCCGCAATGGCGTGGAGTGTGGTATCGGCGTGAAGAACTATACCGATGTCAAAGTGGGTGATCAGATCGAAGTCTTCGAGGTCCGTGAGATAGCGCGCAGTCTCTAAGACTGCTTCCGCTACCCGTAACCCCATGGCCAAAGAGTTTAGTCGTACAGAGCGAGTGGGTGATTACCTGCGTCGCGAACTCGCGCTGATTATTCAGCGCGAAGTGCGGGACCCTCGCTTGGGCATGGTAAGCATTACGGCAGTCGATGTGAGTCGAGATATATCCCACGCCAAAGTACATTTCACGCTGTTGGGGTCGGACACCGCCGAAGAGGCAAAGCCTTGCACGGATGTGTTGAATAAGGCGGCCGGTTTCTTGCGCTCAGCCCTCGCTAGAGATGCGTCCATGCGTAGCGTTCCAAAATTGCGCTTCTTTTTTGACAGCAGTGTTGGTCGCGGCCGTGATCTAGAAGATCTGATTAGTCGCGCACGATCCGCCGATGATCGTCGCTATGCTGATGTTGAGCGCGATGCCGAATCATCGGGCGAGCATGACAGCTCCGGCGATCAGGACGAGGCGAACTAACCATGGCGCGACGGCGCCGCGGTAGAACTATCTCCGGCATCCTTCTTCTCGATAAACCCTTGGGCATGAGCTCTAACCAGGCTTTGCAGCGCTGCAAGTGGCTGTTTAATGCGGCGAAGGCGGGGCACACGGGCAGTCTTGACCCGCTGGCGACGGGTGTGTTGCCGCTGTGTTTTGGTGAGGCCACAAAGTTCTCCCAGTATTTATTGGATGCGGATAAGGGCTACGACAGTACCTTCTGCCTTGGGCGGAGCACTGAGACCGGTGATTCTGAAGGTGAGACTGTCTTGGAGGCAGATGCATCCGCACTGGATCTAGTGCAGATTGAAGGTGCTCTGGAGCGTTTTCGCGGCGCCATCGAGCAGCTTCCGCCGATGTATTCGGCAATCAAGCGCGATGGCCAGCCGCTCTATAAGCTTGCCAGGGCCGGCATCGAAGTAGAACGCGAGCCTCGCCCTGTGACAATAATGTTACTGGAGGTCCTGGCCTTTCGCCCGGGCGTTCGCGCAGAGGTCGATGTGCGTATTTTGTGTAGCAAGGGTACCTATGTCCGCTCCCTTGCTATGGACTTGGGGAAGCAATTGGGCGTCGGTGGGCATGTCTCCGCGCTGCGGCGTACCAAGGCTGGTCCCTTCGAATTGGATGAGTGCGTCACCATGAGCACTCTGGAAGCGCTTCACGGGCAGCAGGATTTGGCGGGGATGGACGCTTTTTTGAAGCCCACCGATACCGCCGTGGCTCATATGCCGCTGCTGAAACTGCCCGAATCCAGTGGGTTTTACCTTCGTCAGGGGCAGCCGGTGCTAGTGCCAAATGCGCCCTGTGATGGTATGGTGCGCGTCGCTCTGGAGACAGGTGAGTTTCTGGGGCTTGGTGAAATTCTGGACGACGGGCGCGTTGCGCCCCGTCGACTGGTTGTCAGCGGTGGATAACACGCTAAAACGAGTGTGATTTTCGCGAACGTTGACGAGAACCTGGCTGTCAATCTGCACGGGCAGGCTCTTTTATTAGTGGGTTCACCTTGATCGATGCCGACTCTTTTTAGAAGAATCCGGGTCGCAAAGTGGCCAGAGCAGATTATTACAAGGAAATTGAAATGGCTTTAAACGCAGAACGTAAAGCGGAAATCGTCCGCGACTATCAACAAGGCGAAGGTGATACCGGCTCCCCGGAAGTACAGGTAGCCCTGCTCACAGCAAACATCGAGCAGCTTCGCGATCACTTTGAGTCCCACAAGCAGGATCACCATTCTCGACGGGGCCTCATTCGCATGGTGAACCAGCGCAGGAACTTGCTGGATTACCTCAAGCGCAAAGATTCAGCGCGTTACGCTGAATTGATTAAGCGACTCGGCCTGCGCCGATAACCGCTGACGCGACCGGGGCATGGGCTCCGGTCGTTTTATTTTGAATTGGAGAAAAATTGTGAACCCAGTTACTAAAACCTTTCAGTATGGCGGCCAAACCGTCACGCTGGAAACAGGCCGCATCGCCCGTCAGGCGACCGGCGCCGTTCTTGTTACCGTAGAAAACACCAGTGTGTTGGTGACCGTTGTCGCTGAGAAGACTGCTCGCGAAGGCCGCGACTTCTTCCCGCTGGCTGTGCATTACACCGAGAAGGCCTACTCCGTAGGTAAGATTCCCGGCGGCTTTTTCAAGCGTGAAGCGCGCCCCAGCGAGAAAGAGACACTGACGTCTCGATTGATTGATCGCCCCATCCGACCGCTATTTGCTGACGGATTCATGAACGAAGTGCAGGTCATCTGCACGGTGATGTCTGCCGATAAGCACATTGATCCCGATATCCCTGCAATGATTGGTACTTCAGCAGCACTGGCGATCTCTGGCTGTCCTTTCAATGGACCTATTGGTGCGGCGCGTGTCGGATTCAACGACGCTGAGGGTTACATCCTCAACCCAACCTATGACCAGCTGCCCGAGAGCAAGCTTGAGATGGTCGTTGCAGGAACCCAGGACGCCGTACTCATGGTTGAGTCCCAGGCCGACCAGTTGACCGAAGATCAGATGCTGGGTGCGGTTTTGTTTGCGCATCAGGAAATGCAGGTGGTTATCAAAGCAGTTCAGGAACTGGCTGCAGAGGCCGGCAAGCCTAGCTGGGACTGGCAGGCACCTGCCATAGACGAAGCGCTGTTTAGCTCGGTTGAAGAGAAAGCAAAAGCCGATCTTGGCGAGGCTTACCGTATTACAGATAAGGCTGAGCGCTATGCGCGCGTCGGAGAGATCCGCGAAGCTTGCGTTGCAGAGCTTGCGATCGAAGGTGGTCCTAGCGCTGACTTGGTTAAGGAGTACTTTAAGAAGGTCGAGAAGTCTCTGGTACGTAACCGCATCATCGCCGGTGAGCCACGCATCGATGGTCGCGACACGCGCACCGTGCGCCAAATCGCCTGCGAAGTAGACGTACTCGCCAAAGCCCACGGTTCCGCACTGTTTACCCGTGGCGAAACTCAGGCTATTGGCGCCGTAACTTTAGGCTCTACTCGTGACTCCCAGATCATTGATGCGCTGGAAGGCGAGCGTCGTGATCCTTTCATGCTGCACTACAACTTCCCTCCCTACTCTGTAGGCGAGGCTGGACGTGTAGGCTTTACCAGCCGCCGCGAAATCGGTCACGGCCGTTTGGCCCGTCGCGGTCTGGCGGCGGTTCTTCCTAACCTGGAAGAGTTCCCCTACACGATCCGCGTGGTGTCAGAGATTACAGAGTCCAACGGCTCCAGCTCTATGGCCTCTGTTTGTGTCGGTTCCCTCGCCATGATGACCGCCGGTGTGCCTCTCAAGGCGCCTGTTGCGGGTATTGCCATGGGTCTCGTGAAGGAAGGCAACCAGTTTGCTGTTCTCACGGACATCCTGGGCGACGAAGATCACTTGGGTGACATGGACTTTAAGGTCGCCGGTACCGCCGATGGTGTTACCGCCCTGCAGATGGATATCAAGATCGAAGGCATCACCGAGCAGATCATGGAGATTGCTTTGGAGCAAGCCATGCAAGCTCGCTTGCACATTCTGGGTCAGATGAATGCAGTGCTTGCAGCACCGCGGGAAGTGACTTCTGAGAATGCGCCGAGCATGGTGACCCTGAAGGTTGATTCTGACAAAATCCGCGACATCATTGGTAAGGGTGGCGCGATGATTCGTTCCATCACCGAGAACTCGGGCGCCACTGTGGATATTGAAGATGACGGCACCGTACGCGTATTCGGTCAGGATCAGGCTTCACGGGATAAGGCGGTAGCGATGATCGAAGAGATCACTGCGGAGGCTGAAGTGGGTGCTATCTACACTGGTAAGGTTGAGCGTATCGTCGACTTCGGCGCATTCGTAAACATCCTACCGGGTAAGGATGGATTGCTGCACATCTCTCAGATCGCTAACGAGCGCGTAGAAAACGTATCTGATCACCTGAGTGAAGGTGAGGAAGTGCGCGTTAAGGTTCTGGATGTGGATCAGCGTGGTCGTATCAAGCTGTCTATCAAGGAACTCCTTGACGACGATGCGGCGCCTGCAGAAGCAGCGGGCGACGCCTAATCGATTGCGGATTAGCAGCTGTATCAAAGGGCGCTTCGGCGCCCTTTTTTATGGCCCGTGTTTTATAGTTGCGTTCCAGTTTAGTGATTAGGTGATCGGTTTAACTCTATGCGTCTTTCTCTGTGCATGATCGTCAAAGACGAAGCGTTCTTTATCGAGGAGTGTCTTGCATCAGCAGCGCCCTTTGTTGATGAAATCGTGGTGGTGGATACGGGTTCCACTGATGGCACTCGGGAGATTGCTGAGCGGTACGCAGATAAAGTTCTGGATTTTGAATGGATTGACGATTTCTCTGCTGCGAGAAACACCGGACTCGCCGCCGCCACGGGAGATTGGATTTTGGTGCTCGACGCCGATGAGCGTATTGCGGCTGAGGACTTTCCCAAGCTTAGGGAGGCTATGAGTAGAGATGAATATGATGGCTTCTATCTGATTCAGCGAAACTACAGCAACGAAGAGTTGCAGCTAAAGTGGATTGCGATATCGCAGCCCGATCAGTGGTCGGGTGATTGGAAAGGCTATACCGAAAATCCTATTCTCCGACTATTCCGGCGCAATGACGTCATACGTTATCAAGGAAACATCCACGAAATAGTGGACGGTACTTTAGCTGAGGCAACAAGAGGCACCTTGGATGTGCCCCTTCATCATTACATCGACGCTAACCCCGAACGATCCCGCCTTGACCGAGCGAGCCGTTATCTCGTGCTTATGGATCGTTTGTTGGAAGAACGGGACGACGGTCGGATTTTCGGTATTGCCGGATCGACCGCTTTGTACGCTGTAAACGACTTCGCAAAGGCCAGTCGCTATCTTCAACGCGCCGCCGAGCTTGGTTATGAGCCGGCTCGCAGTTTAGAAGGAGCTGCAGAAGCGGCCTATCGTGGTGGTAACTTTGGAGTAGCCCAGGATATCTACCGTCGTCTTTACAAGGATGGGCATCGCACCCCCTCCTTGTGCCTGAATCTTGCCAATTTGGCGGTGCGAAGCGGAGACAAGCCCCGCGGTGCTGCATTGTTGGAGGAGTGTCTCGCTTTGGGTGGTATGGGGCCAGAGACGGATGAGACCATTCGGCGCAACATCGAATTTCTCGCTGGCTGAGCAGGCTTCATCGTAATTAAGCTGCTGCCCCAGGTGTAAGCCCGGACTTTATTGTCGAGCTGTTAGATGGAGGCGTTATCTAGCCGCTATTTAGGCCCTATTTAGCCGCTACCTAGGCACTGCGGTTACTAATCAACTCATCAACCACACTGGGATCCGCAAGCGTCGATGTGTCCCCAAGGCTATCCAACTCGTTCTCCGCAATTTTGCGCAAGATGCGCCGCATGATCTTGCCGGAACGGGTTTTGGGTAGTCCTGGCGCCCACTGAATAACGTCAGGTTTGGCGATAGGGCCAATCTCTTCCACGCATAGCTGAACGAGCTCGGCTTTTAGTGCATCGTTGGGCTCCACACCCTCCATGGGTGTGACGTAGCAGTAAATACCCTGACCCTTGATGTCGTGGGGAAAGCCCACGACCGCCGCTTCAGCAATGCTGTCGTGCAGTACCACCGCGCTTTCGACCTCCGCTGTTCCCATGCGATGTCCGGAGACGTTAAGCACGTCATCCACCCGACCGGTGATCCAGTAGTAGCCATCCTCATCGCGTGTCGCGCCGTCACCGGTAAAGTAATAGCCGGGATAGTTTGAGAAATAGGTATCCACCATGCGCTGGTGGTCGCCGTACACGGATCGTATCTGACTGGGCCAGGAGGATTTAATTGCCAGGTAACCTGCGCCGGGGCCGTCAATTTCGCTACCGTCTTCAGCAAGCAAAACCGGTTCAACACCGAAGAAAGGCACCGAGGCGGCCCCCGGCTTCATGGGCGTGGCGCCCGGTAATGGGGTGATCATGTGCGCACCAGTTTCGGTCTGCCACCAGGTGTCCACAATGGGACATCGCCCTTCGCCAACGGTGTGGAAGTACCACTCCCAGGCTTCGGGGTTAATGGGTTCACCTACTGTGCCAAGAATGCGCAGGGTGCTTCGCGAGGAGCGTGTGACGTAGGCATCGCCTTTACTCTGGAGCGCTCGAATTGCGGTGGGCGCGGTGTAGAAGATCGATACCTGATGCTTGTCGACGACGTCCCAGCATCGGCCCGCATCCGGGTAGGTCGGTACACCTTCGAACATGAGCGTGGTGGCGCCATTGGCAAGAGGCCCATAGACGATATAGGAGTGCCCTGTGACCCAGCCTACATCCGCTGTGCACCAGTAAACTTCGCCCTCGCGATAGTCGAATACATACTTGAAACTCATGCTGGCCTGTAACAGATAGCCGGCAGTGGTGTGCAGAACACCTTTGGGTTTTCCCGTTGAGCCTGAGGTGTAGAGAATGAACAGCGGGTCTTCCGCATCCATGGACTCAGGTTCGCAATCGTCGCTTTGTGCGGCGGTGATTTCGTCGTAGTACACATCGCGACCATTTTCCATATTGACGCTGGCGCCGGTGCGACGCACGACGATGCAGGTGCTTACGGACGGACAATCAGCCAGACTCTTATCGACGTTGGCCTTAAGAGGGATGGCTTTGCCGCCGCGCAATCCCTCATCGCTGGTAATGACGGCGGCGCATTCTGCTGACTGGATACGATCCTTGAGCGCCTCGGGAGAGAATCCGCCAAACACGATAGTGTGGACCGCGCCGATGCGGGTACAGGCGAGCATCGCTATGGCCGCTTCGGGAACCATGGGCATGTAAAGGCATACGCGATCCCCCTTTGTCACTCCCCGAGCACGGAGCGCGTTGGCGAGGCGACAAACTTCGTCTTTGAGCTCTGCATAGCTTATGGAGCGACTGTCCTGAGGGTCATCACCTTCCCAGATGATCGCTGTCTGATTGGCGCGCTCGGGCAGGTGTCGGTCGATACAATTCACGCTGACGTTGAGCTTTCCACCCGCAAACCAACTGGCGTCACCTTTCACAAAATCGAAGGAGCAGACTGAGTCCCAGGGTTTATCCCAGCTCAGGAACTCTGTGGCCATCTCTGCAAAGAAGCCGTCGCGATCGCTTAGGGAGCGTTCGTACATGGCCTGGTAGTCCGCCGGCTTAACATGAGCGTCAGCAAAGCCTGCAGGGATAGGGTGCGTAGGGAATTGGTGAGACATTGAGGGCCCCTCTCTGATCATTATTCGATGTGTTAGCAGTCTTTGATTCTAGACGCACGGGGCTACGAGACAAGCCTACGTTAGTCTAAGTCCAAAGATTGCGTTTTCTTTGCCGGAGGGCCGTCTTTCTTGCGGGAATTTGCGGGATTTAGCGGAAAGTGGAGGGTGGCTACCCTCAGGGCGTCGCGAGCATGCCCCAGTCAGATGCGGGATTGAGAGTCAGTCGAACATTGTCTATGAGACGTGTGCCACCAAGGCGTGCGGCAGCCAGAATAGCGATCTCTTCGGTGCTCTCTCCCACGGCTTGCAAAGTGCGGGCGTCGCGTATGGCAAAGTAGTCCGGGGCAAAGCCAGCCTGGAGCAGCTGCATGCGCGCGTGGGATTCGATCTGCAGAAAGTTGTCAAAGCCACAGGCAATAGCATCTCTGCAATCGAGCAAAGTTTTGTGGAGCAGGGGCGCGACATCGCGTTGGGGTAGCGTTAGATAGTGATTTCGCGAGCTCAGTGCGAGGCCATCATCGGCGCGAACCGTGGGCACACCGATAATATCGATTGGCAAACTGAGGTCTTCCACCATCTTTCGGATGATCGAGAGCTGCTGAAAATCCTTTTCGCCAAACAAGGCGAATTGCGGCTGCACCATATTGAACAGTTTGCTCACGACAGTGGAGACGCCATCAAAATGGCCAGGGCGGTTGCTACCGCAGAGCGTTTCGGAGAGGTCCGGTACACGGACTACCGTTTGTGCACTGAGGCCGTCGGGGTAGATGTCTTCTTCGGAGGGTACGAAGAGATAGTTCACACCTTCGGAGAACAGTTTCTCGCGGTCCGCACTCAAGGTTCTGGGATAGGCGTCGAGATCTTCGTTAGCGCCAAACTGCATGGGATTAACGAAAATACTGACAACAACAATGTCGCCTTGCTGCTTGGCACGGCGAACCAACTCGAGATGACCCTCGTGAAGATTGCCCATAGTCGGGACGAAGGCAATGCTCTCCCGGGCGAGGCGATGACGTTGCAGGGCGTGCTGCAAACCTGTTTTGCTGTCTACTACCAGCATGCTGCTACCCCGCTTGCGATCAGGGTGGGTTTCAGGTCAACGACCTTAAGCACGTCGCATACCAAACCCGGATTACGGCGGATTATTCCGCTCAGGGCGACCGAGTATGCAGCTTTCGGGCAGGGTGGGCAAGCGCGTAGTTCACTTCTTTAGAAGCCGATTTTATTACTAAAAGAAACGGTTTTGTAACTTTTGGTTATGTCTGACTGTCTCAAACTTCTCAGTATGAGCGGGTGCTTACGTATAGCTATGTTCTTCCCGCGGATAGCTGCCATCTTTTACCGAGGTCACAAAGGCAGCGAGCGCTGCTTGTACACTGTCCGCGCCAATCATGAAATTCTCTACAAATTTTGGCCGATGATCAGAAAGTCCCAGTAAGTCGTGCATTACCAGTACTTGTGCGTCTGTTCCTGCGCCTGCGCCAATGCCAATCACGGGTATATCGAGTTTGGCGGAAATATCGCTGGCCAGTTCCGCAGGGATGCATTCGAGCACCAACAGGCTAGCGCCGGCATCCTGGATTTCTACCGCGTCAGCCAGAATAGATTTGGCTTCCTTGGGTGTGCGACCCTGCACGCGGTACCCGCCAAAGGCGTTAACCGATTGAGGAGTGAGTCCCAGATGGGCGCAAACGGGTACGCCCCTCTCTACCAGGGCACTGATAGTGTCGCTTAGCCAGACACCGCCCTCCATTTTCACCATCTGCGCACCGGCTTGCATGAGACGTGTCGCATTGGTCATGGCTTCTGTGGCGTTGCTGTAGGTCATGAAGGGCAAGTCGGCGATGAGGAGTGAGTGTGGCGCCGCTCGATTGACGCAGCGAGTGTGGTACTCCATATCCTGAATCGTCACGGGAATCGTACTGTCGTGTCCCTGAAGAACCATGCCCAGCGAGTCACCCACGAGAATGGTTTCGGCACCAGCTTCACTGATGAGGCGGGCAAAGGTAGCGTCGTAGGCCGTGATGCACACGAACTTCTCGCCAGAGGCTTTCATCTTATCGAGCGTGCTGATTGTTACTTTAGTCATAAACTACAAAGCCGTCTCACTACAAAAAGCCCGTTGTCCTAAGCTTCCTACCTCAAAGCGCCTGCTGCTGCCCAAAAAGCGCCTGCTGCCCGCCAAAAAGCGCCCGCTGCTACCCAAGACGCTACCCAAAAAAAGTCGGGTTGAAGTAGTGGCGACCGCTGCGAATGTCGAGCAGGTAGTCCACTAACTGCAGGTAATCACCGTCGCCTTCGGCCAGATCAATCATGCTGGCGTTGACGATAAGCAGAGGCGCGCCATCGTAGTACAGAAAAAATTCGCTGTACACTTCGTTTAACTGCTCCAGATAGCGTCCATCGATACCCCGCTCATGCCCTAGTCCCCGGCGTTCTATGCGCGAAAGCAACACATCGGTGGGGGCTTGAAGGTAGATCACGAGGTCTGGTCTCGGCGCGTCGATGGTCAGCTTCTGGTACACCTTTTCATAGAGTTCGAACTCATCGCTATCGAGATTGATGCGGGCGAAAAGCGGGTCTTTTTCTATGAGGAAGTCAGCTACGCGCACGGGGGAGAAGAGTTCGGACTGTCTGAGCTCCTGCATTTTCTGCGTGCGTTGGAATAAAAAAAACAGTTGCGTTGCGAGAGCCGCCTCGCTGCGATTTCGGTAGAAGCGCTCTAAGAACGGGTTTTTCTCAGCATCTTCCAGCAGGATTTCGTGATTGAATGTTTCTGCCAGACGCCGGGTGAGTGTGGTTTTTCCGACCCCTATGGGGCCCTCAACAGCGATATATGCAGGTGGCTTGCGACCTCGAAGCTCTAGTTCCGTCACGCGCTTATGGCCTCGGGCTGTCCTGGAGCCCAGTTTAGGGCGGTCAGAGAGAGCTCAGTATCAGGGCAGCTGTCGAGGTGTTGAGCTAGAGTTGAACCATCCGGAAACTGCCAGCTTTCACCCACGATGTCCGCAAGCGGACGCAGCACAAAGTTACGCTCCAGAAGCCCGGGGTGAGGTAGTGTCAGGCGCTCGGACTGCAATGCCGTTGTGCCATAAATCAATAGGTCCAAGTCCAATGTTCGTGCACCCCAGCGAAGTCCGCGCACTCTGCCAGCTTTTTCCTCGAGTAGTTGCATTTGATCGAGGAGTGCCAGGGGGTCGAGGGTTGTGTCCAGCGCTGCGACCGCGTTGAGGTAGTCAGGCTGATCCTGAGGTCCCATGGGAGCTGAGCGGTAGATCGAAGATCTGCCGACGACGTTTATCGCTGCCGCTTGTTCCAGGCCCAGCACAGCTTCTATCAGCGCCTCATGAGCATTCCCGAGGTTCGCCCCAAGGCCGATATAGCAACGTATCACGCCGGAGGCGCCGAGCGTCTGCGTCCGCCTCGGCGACGGCGGCGGGGTGGGCGGTGATCTTCTGGGGAGTCAACGATCTCGATGGGGCCGTGCTCTTCCTGAAGGCGAGTCCACGTTGCGCCGAGTCCTGAGCAGTCTTCGCCGGCTTGCTCCCGAAGCAGAAGAAAGTCGTAGGCGGCGCGGAAGCGGCGTTTGCTCATCAGCTCCAGCGCCCGCTTGCCTTCGGTACGGGGTAAGCGCAGCTGCATTTCCCAGATTTCGCGCATAGGCATGCTGAATCTTCGCGGAATAGCGATGCGTTGACAGGCTTGAGCGACGATTTCCTGGCCTGCGCTATGCATCGCAGGTACAGGTTTCTCCCCCTGCGCCTCTAATTGCGTGCGACGTTCACAGATGGCGGGCCAGAGCACGGCGGCGAGTATGAATGCAGGCGTCACCGGTTTGTCCTGACGAATACGTTGATCCGTGTTGCCCATGGCGGCATCGAGTAATCGATCGTAGAACGGGTCGCTGTCAGCCAGGCGCGCGCTATCAGGGAACAGGTGATCGAAGCAACGATACTCCCTGAGCAGTCGCAAAGTTGCCTGTGCATTACCCGTAAGAAAGAGCTTTCCGAACTCATCGAAGAGTCTGGCAGCGGGTATATCATCCAGCAGGCCGGCGAGCTCGGGGATCGGAGCTCCGCTGGCTTTTTCTACGCTAAAATCGAGCTTCGCGGCAAAGCGAAGGCAGCGCAGCATGCGCACCGGATCCTCGCGATAGCGCTTTGCAGGGTCGCCGATAACGCGCACTTGCCGCGCCTCAAGATCTTCAAGCCCCCCTACCTGATCAAATACCTCAAAGCTGCCACTGTCGTAGTACAGCGCATTCACCGTCAGGTCGCGCCGAACGGCATCCTCTTCGAGAGTACCAAAGACGTTGTCGCGAAGGAGGAGGCCGCGAGAAGAGCGCTTGGCTCCGGTGCTCGGTTGGTCGGCATCATCGTGATGCCCTCTAAAGGTGGTGACTTCGATGACTTCCCGGCCAAAGCGGACGTGCACAATGCGGAAGCGGCGCCCGATAATGCGGGAGTTGCCAAACAGGGCGTGAACTTCTTCCGGGGTTGCGTCTGTGGCGATATCAAAATCTTTTGGGTGTCCGCCCAGAAGAAGGTCGCGAACAGCACCGCCCACCAGGTACGCCTGATGATCACGGTCCCTGAGTCGTGCCATGACCTTTAGAGCACCCGGACTGATGTCTTTGCGTGAAACGCAATGCTGATCTCTGGGTATTACGTTCAAGCGGTGATGTCTTCTCTTCGAGTCGTAAATTGCCCGCGCTGCAGCTACCTGGATAGCGAACTCTTTTCAGCGTTACGAGCTTCTGTGAAAGGGCGCATGGTAGCACAGGCATCCGCGAAGTTCGGTTGTCCCGGATGCTCTCCTGTAGCTCGCACCGGGTGCCAAAGAGACGATCAAGGCGGGTGCCAGTGAGGCGCGAAGAAGAGTGACGGAAGTGCTTATAAAAGAGCGAAACTAAGTAGAAAATTGGCTGTCAGAACGAACGAGGGGGAAGTAAAAACTTCCCCCTTCCAGGTTCACTAAACCATTTATTATTATTGCGGTGCGCATTATTTTTATTGTTGTGTGCGTCAGTGAAAGCAGAGTTTGTGCCAGTAAATGTTTTTTTATAAATAACAATAGCTTAGGTTATTTATCAGTTTAAGGCGAAGCCTATTTGGGAGTGATTTGTTACCTATGTCTACTGTTACTGCGAGTAGCACTGATGAGGGTAACGATTAGCTCGCCACTTTCCGCGGTCTATTGCTCGCAGACTTCTTGCGCGGGATCTCAAAACGCTGACGGCGTTCCCAAAGACACTTTCGACTGATGCCCAGTTTTTGCGCGAGCTCTGTCTCACTCATAGAGTCCTGATGCTCTATTACAAAGCGTTGGAAATAGTCTTCCAAAGAGAGGTCTTCTACCGGGTCACTGCTCCGTGTAGGTCGCACTGCCGACCCGCTGCTCACCCTGTCGCCCCGGAGACGATTGATATTGACCAGTTCCAGATCAATACCAAGAGCATCATTGTCTATTTCCGAGTCATCCGTGAGGATTACGGCACGTTCAATGGCGTGCTCCATTTCGCGAACGTTACCCGGCCATTGGTAAGTGGTGATGGCCTGAATAGCCTTGGGTGACAAGGTCATTGTTGTGCGGCCGGCGCGCAGCGCTTGTTTCTCGAGGAGTCGCTCGGCGAGGAACAGGATGTCTTTGCCCCGTTCTCGCAAGGGCGGAAGCTTCAGTCGAAGCACATTGATACGATAAAAGAGGTCCTGGCGGAAGCTGCCCTCTGAGGCCAGGGTCTGAAGATCCCGGTGCGTGGCGCAGATTAAGCGCACATTCACTTTGCGCGAGTGCACGGACCCGATGCGGCGTATTTCTCCTTCCTGAATAAAGCGCAATAGACGCGCTTGAGCTTCCATGGGGAGTTCGCCGATTTCATCGAGAAACAGTGTGCCCCCATCTGCGGCTTCGATAAGTCCCATGCGATTGGTGTTTGCCCCCGTGAACGCACCTTTCTCATAACCGAAGAGCTCGGATTCAATAAGGGTCTCGGGGATAGCTGCACAGTTGACCGAAATCAGTGTCTGCTCTGCTCTTTTACTCTGCGCGTGGATTTCCCGTGCGACGAGCTCTTTGCCCGTACCCGTTTCACCCAGGACAAGTACTGTTGAATCGGTTGGCGCAAACTTTTCGACGTGCTCAGACAGCGATTGCATGGCGTCGCATTCGCCGATGATCATGGCGACCGCAGTGTCGCCGTTACGCGGACTTGCAGAAGAGTCTCCCTTTTCTGACTTCAGTCCCTTCTTGGCTTTAGATGACTTTGGCGTTTTGCGCTGGGCATGTTTGTCGATGACACGTTGCACAGACTGCAGCATGTCGGCGTGATCGAAGGGCTTTGCGATGTAGTCCACGGCACCCATGCGCATAGAATCTACGGCAGAGCGCAGGCTGGCATAGCTCGTCATGATCAATACAGGAGTGTCGCCCGCCAGGGCAATCAGGTCCGTACCAGGCGATCCGGGAAGCCGGAGGTCGCTGATGATGAGGTCGTAGTCGCCCAAAACATAATTGTTTTGAGCCTCGGCTACGGAGCCCGCTTCATCTAAGGTGTAGTCGTGTCTCTCCAGCAGCCGGCGAAGTGCTGCACGGATGACCGACTCGTCCTCGACGATCAGTATCTTATGCATCGAATGGGGATCCTTCATTTTACTGCCGGATATTCTAGCATCCTCTTTTGATCTGTCTTGGATCGGGCTAGTCCATCACTCGAAACTCCGCGCGTATTCCGCAGCAAAGAGTACAACGCGGGCGCGCACGCCTCGTCCGGGAGTCTTTGGTGAGGGGCTTAGCAGGCTAACGCTGCCGCCCATGTCTTCCAGCATGCGTCGCACGAGTGCCAGCCCCAGGCCGGTGCCTTCACCCACATCTTTGGTCGTGAAAAAAGGCTCGAACACCTGTGAAATAACTTCTGCCGATATTGCGGGGCCCGGATTATCGATAGTGATAGTTGTTGTCTCCCCATCTTGCTGTGCGTCAATAATGACGGGCCCCTCCGTTGCCGCGGCGCTGCGGGCGTTATCCAACAGATTCAGAAAGACTTGGAGTAGTAACTGACTGTCGCCGCGAACCAGCAACTCCCGGTCACTGTCATTGCGAAAATTGCCCCGTGGCACGTCCAGGTCAAGACTGAGCAGATGTATCGCCTCGTCAATACAGTCGGCTAAATTGCAGGGCACTGCATCGGCTTCTCGGGCACTACTGCCCGGATGCGATAGCTGCATCAGCGAGCTCACTGTCCGGGATATCCTGTCGGTTTGCTTGAGGATTTCGGAGGTCCCCTGCTCCAGCTCTCCGGCATCCGCATTGTCAGCCAGATTTTGTGCGATACAGGCGATGCCGGTGACGGGGTTGCCGATTTCATGGGCCACGCCGGCTGCGAGTCTTCCGACGGACGCCAAACGCTCATTGTGCAAAAGCTCGTCCTGGAGACGCTGGTAGTCGCTAATGTCCTCTACCAGGATCTGGCGTTTTCTCCCCGGAAGCTGCAGGGCACTGCTGTGCAAGATAACCCAGCGCTCGCCGCCGTTATCGTCGTAGCCTAGCGACTGCTTGATTACCGTTCCTTTGGGGTCAAGCAGGGCTTCGTTGAGAGCCTCGGGCCAGGGGCTGGGCAGATTGGCGATACTTTCTGCTATGGCATCGTCCGCAGATATTCCACTGAGATTGGACATCTGTCGGTTCCAGCGTTGTACCCGGTTATCGCCACCCACAACGCAAAGACCTGTGGGCAGTTCTTCAAAGGTTTGATGATATTCCCTGCGCTGGCGATAGAGGAGCACCAGCGTGAGCAGTAGCGCCAGAGAGGGCATGGCGAGATAAAAAAGAGTCATAGTGTGTTCAGGCTGATGTAATCAGGGGAGACGCTGGAGTCGCTCACTTCGGGTTTGAGGTTGCGGCTCATGCTACGGATTCCCTGTCTAGGGGTAAACAAGCGCCGACTCCCGTGCGCTGTTCACTCCTTGAGGATTCCAGCGTGCTGTTGCCAAGGCGATGAGTTCGCTTGCCGATCCTGCCGGCAAATCTGCGCTGTCTTGTCCAAGCATACCCAGGGCTAGGCGCAAATTATCCAGGGCAAATTCATCTTCGATTCCACGGGCGCCGGAT
The DNA here is from genome assembly GCF_965662665.1 of Congregibacter sp. Taxonomy (NCBI): domain Bacteria; kingdom Pseudomonadati; phylum Pseudomonadota; class Gammaproteobacteria; order Cellvibrionales; family Halieaceae; genus Congregibacter; species Congregibacter sp. Next base: position 22,546 of record NZ_CBFIIF010000019.1, read on the forward strand.
TGCTTGCTGAGTTTGGTTCCCGAGGAGTCGCGGACGAGGGGCAGGTGCGCATAGGCCGGCAATGAGGTGCCAAGCTCGCTGAGCAGTTCAAGCTGCGCAAAAGTTTGGGAGAGAAGGTCTGCCCCCCGAACAACGTGGGTGATGTTTTGCCAGGCATCATCGACCACCACAGCAAGGGCGTAGGCGTAGAGCCCGTCTTTACGTTTGAGTACCAGGTCACTCGCGGTCTCCGGGGGTGGCTGAGCGCCAAGGAACCCATCTTCGAAGCCGAGGTCTCCGCGTAGCTGGACTCTCAGGGTGGTAGCATCCTGCGGGCCGGGTTGGCAGCGCCCGAGACAGCTTCCGCCTGGCCCGAGGGTGGCGCGGGTACAGCAACAAGAGAACACCCTGCCGGAAGCGCTTAGGCGGGTGAGCGCTTCCCGGTACGCTTCCAGGCGAGAGGATTGATAGAGCACGGCTTCATCCCAGATCAGGCCATGGGCTTCAAGACTGCGAAGAATACTGTCTGCGGACCCGGGTTCTTCTCTGGGGGGGTCTATGTCTTCAACGCGCACAAGCCATGCGCCAGATGCCGAGCGGGCATCCAAATAACTGGCAACCGCAGCCAAGAGCGAGCCCATATGCAAAGGGCCCGTGGGAGAGGGGGCAAAGCGCCCCCGGTAAACAGCCTCGAGCGCCATTAACCGGGGCCGTGTCGTGGGCTTAGCCCAGTTCCTGCCGTTCCTTGATTTCGTCGAGAGTCTTGCAATCGATGCACAGCGACGCCGTGGGGCGTGCTTCCAGACGTTTAATACCGACCTCTACGCCACAGGCGTCACAAAAGCCGTAGTCGTCTTGCTCGATACGCTCGATGGTGGAATCAATTTTCTTGATGAGCTTGCGCTCACGGTCGCGGGTGCGCAGTTCGAGGCTGAACTCCTCTTCCTGCGTTGCACGGTCGGCTGGATCCGGAAAGTTGGCAGCCTCGTCTTTCATGTGCGTGACCGTTCGGTCCACTTCTTCCATGAGCTCGGCCTTCCAGCGCATGAGGATGAGCTTAAAGTGCTCACGCTGCGGTTCGTTCATGTACTCCTCGCCGCGCTTAGGCTTGTACGGCTCGAAGTTACGAAACTCGACGCTGCTGCTCGGCTTTCTCTTTGCGCTCGCGCGGGTCTTCTTTGCTGGCGCTGCCTTAGCCTTAGTCGCGGCCTTTGTCTTGGGCGCGGCTTTGCTTGCGGCTTTTTTCTTAGGTGCTGCTTTAGGTGCTGCTTTTGTCGGCATAGTGGTGTTCCAACTATCTTACTCTGACTGCCTGACGGGTTCTTCCCGCTGGGCGCATTTCGAAGCGCGCAGAAACTACCAGAATTGCGCCCTACACACCAGCTAAAATCGCTCTTGACGAATCATTAATCGCCGACCGGATGTTTTTGATGGTGGAGGGCTCAGTCCAGATAAATCTGGTCGGCGGCGATGGTAAACGCCACGGGCGTCAGCGCTTCTCCCTGACAGGGCCCCGCCACGCACTCGCCCGTCTGCGTCAGAAACTCCGCGCCATGGCGCTGACAGCGTAGGAGGTCGCCACTCTCGTCACTCAAAGAGCCGCCAAGAGGATCCAGGGTCTCATGGGCGTGAGGGCAGTTGTTTTCGAACAGGAAGAACTCGCCGCGCCGTTTGGCCAGTACCAGAGGTCGCCCTTCGAGCGTTACACTGCGGCTGCTGTTATCGGGCATTGTCAGGTGGGGGGAGTTCGCTTCGGAGTCGTTCATGGTCTTAAGTTTTATCAATACAGGTTGCCGCGGCGAAGTAAGCCATTGCTTAGCGGATGAACGCAAGCATTTACTGCGGAGACTCCCGTGACCTTCTCTGCCTTTCAGCGACGGCTTCTGGGGCTGGACGAAGGTGCTCTCACGGAGCAGGGGGGCCATAATTTGCAGCCCCCCGTCTGGTCAGCTTTGAGCCGTCTGAGGGATGCCGCAAGCCGTCACGGATTTCAGTTAGAGATTGCCAGCGCCTATCGCTCCTACCAACGTCAGCTTGCGATCTGGAACGGTAAGTTGAGCGGCGAGCGCGCGGTTGTTGACGATAATGATCTGAACGTGGATGTGGCGAGGCTCAGTATTGAGGAGTGTATTAATTGCGTATTGCGATTTTCGGCCATGCCCGGTGCCAGTAGACATCACTGGGGTACTGATTTAGACGTTTTTGATACTGCAGCGGTGCAAGGTGGCTACCGGGTTCAGCTCAGTGCCGCCGAGGTAGGTCCTGGAGGACCTTTCGCCGCCATGCATGACTGGCTCGATGAGCGCATTGCCGAGGGGAAAAGCTTCGGTTTTTACAGGCCTTACGACAAAGACCGCGGCGGAGTGGCCGCAGAACGCTGGCACCTGAGCTATGCACCGCTGGCCATGGAGTATCAGAATTGCTGCACTGCCGATCTTTTGAGGTCGCTCTGGGCGGATGTTGAGCTTGGGCAGATCGAAGCCCGGGAAGTATTGGACTCGCAAGCGGAGATGATTTTCGAACGGTTTGTAGCGCGGGTGGCGACACCACCGGATTCGGCGCTTAACTACCTGCCCCCGGCCTAAAGGCCAGAGGGAGGTATCAGGACTATAAAAGGCTTACTTTCGAGCCTGTTCGTGCAGGTCTTCAAAGTGGTTCCAGTAGTCTTTCTCGGCTGCCGCGATCACAGCGAGCGCTTCTTCACGACCATAGACGTGATCCACTTTGATGTCGATTTCCTTCCCGGGTATCAATTTGTAGGTTGAGAAGTAATGCTGGAGACGTTCGATCTTGATCTGCGGGAGGTCGGAAATATCCTGCACGTCGCCCCAGATATTGTCGCCGTCAAGAATCGCAATGATTTTGTCGTCGGCTTCTCCGTCGTCGATCATTTGTATGCCGCCGACAACGCGCGCGTTCAGTACGATGTCGGAACGGTTGATGTGACGCTCGGAGTACACGCAGATATCCAGAGGGTCACCGTCAGCAACCTCGACGCCCGGGCAGCGCTTGGCGACTTCTTCTGCACAATAGGTACGGGGAATAAAGCCATACAAAGCAGGGGGGCTGGAAGTTGTCCGCTGAGGTCGGTCGACCATCAAAAAGCCCGACGCTTTGTCCAGTTCGTACTTCACCACATCGGTAGGCAGCATTTCGATGTAAACCTGTACGACACCGTCGTCAGCGCCATCCATTTGCGTGTGTAGGCCGTGCCATGGGTGTCGGCGCCAGCGATTGAACTTCTCGTTGCGATACATGATGTCTCCTTCAATGTTAGGCGGCCGTGCTCAGGCGTTTGACCATGATGCATGGATGCCGCAATCAATCTGGGGGTTTAAGACTGGAGCAAAAATCCGGCGCGATTGTACCTGCTAGCGCTGGGAAAATCTGTGGGACTTTGGTAGTGGCTTGATCTTGAGGTCTGGCTACGTGCTCAAGCTACCCGAAAACGTTTGCGCAGCTTGCGTGGTACGAGTTCATTCTTGAGGCGCACGTACTGCGGCATGCCCTTGCGATAGTCGGGGTAGGCTTCCCCTTGAATCAGGGGTTGCAGGTACTCCCGCGCCGCGTCGGTGATGCCAAAACCATCCCGGCTGATAAAGCTGCGGGGCATTTTCTTTTCTACGTTGGCTACTTGATCTAAAGGAGCCTCGCCAATGCGCCAGCTGTAGCGCTTACCTTTGCCGCGAATGATGCTCGGCATAACAGCGCTTTTACCCGCCACGGCCATCTCTACCGCGGCTTCACCCACAGCGTAGGCCTGATCCAGATCGGTTTGCGACGCAATATGGCGTGCCGCGCGCTGCAGATAGTCGGCCACCGCCCAGTGGTATTTATAGCCCAGCTCTGTCTTCACCATGCCCGCTAGCGCTGGCGCCAGACCACCTAATTGGGCATGTCCGAATGCGTCTCGGGTCCCCATGTCGCTGAGAAAGCGACCGTCCGCGGTTTGTGCGCCCTCGGAGGCCACCACAACGCAGTAGCCAAAGCGCTTTACGGATCGTTGAACGCGCGCGAGAAACTTCTTTTTATCGAAGGCGACCTCTGGGAAGAGAATCACATGTGGTGCGTCACCTTCTTCTTCGGCTGCAAGACCGGAAGCCGCGGCAATCCATCCTGCGTGTCGCCCCATAACTTCGAGAATAAATACTTTGGTGGAGCTTGCGCACATGGAGGCAACGTCTAGCGCGGCCTCCCGCGTGGAAATCGCCACGTATTTGGCGACGGATCCAAAGCCCGGGCTGTTGTCCGTGTGCGGCAAGTCATTGTCAATCGTCTTGGGGACGTGGATAGCCTGCAAGGGATAGCCCAGGGATTGGCTGAGTTGCGACACTTTCAGGCAGGTGTCAGCGGAATCACCACCGCCGTTATAAAAGAAATAACGGATATTGTGTGCCTGAAATACCTCCATCAGGCGCTCATATTCTGCGCGATTACTTTCCAGAGACTTGAGTTTATGGCGACAGGAGCCAAATGCCCCGGAGGGTGTCTGCATAAGACCGCGAATCGCCGCTTTGCTTTCTCTGCTGGTGTCAATCAGCTCTTCCTGCAGCGCGCCGATAATACCGTTGCGACCTGCGAATACCTTTCCTATGACGTCGCGGTGTTGCCGCGCGGTCTCGATGACACCGCAGGCGGAGGCATTGATAACTGATGTAACGCCCCCTGACTGGGCGTAGAAGGCGTTGGCTTTGCGGCTCAAGCTGGAGATCCCCATGGCGCGTTAATGAAAGATTGGCATCATACGGGATACGCGCTGCGCTGTGCACCGCAGAGCCCGGCGATAGTGTGACCGCGTGCTAGAATCGCGCTCTTTTTTTTGCGAGGACAGGCTGTGCATCAGCGTCTGCACATTCTTGGGATATGCGGCACTTTTATGGGTGGCCTGGCATTGATTGCCCGGGAGCTCGGCTGGGAAGTGAGTGGCTGCGATGCCAACGTGTATCCGCCTATGAGCGATCAGCTCGCGGCAGCAGGCATTGCCTTGCATGAGGGTTTTGATCCTGAGCATCTTCCTGAGGATGCACTGATTGTTGTGGGTAATGCCTTATCCCGTGGTAATCCCGCTGTGGAGGCCGTGCTGTCTCGCGGGCTGCCTTATCAATCAGGTCCTCAATGGCTGGCAGAAGCGGTATTGGCAGACCGTTGGGTGCTGGCGATCTCGGGGACCCATGGCAAGACTACTGCGAGCAGTATGCTGGCCTGGCTCTTGGAAGACGCCGGCTTGTCGCCGGGCTTTTTGATCGGGGGAGTTCCCCTTAACTTTGGGGTATCTGCTCGTTTGGGGGGCGGGAGTTTCTTTGTGATCGAAGCCGACGAGTACGATACGGCCTTCTTTGATAAGCGCGCCAAGTTTGTACATTACCGGCCCCGCACCTTGGTAGTGAACAATCTGGAGTTTGACCACGCGGATATTTATCCGGATCTCGCTGCGATTCAGCGTCAGTTTCATCATCTCATCCGCTGTGTGCCCGGCAATGGTCGTCTCTTTACGCCGGTTGGAGTGCCAGCGGTGGAGCAAATGCTGGAGCTGGGGTGCTGGACACCGCGGGAGACTTTGTCAGCGGATAGTGGCGATGCTGATTGGCAAGCAACCCTTGCGGATGTGGGCGGAACTTCCTGGCAGCTTAAAGCGCCCGGTGGCGAGAGTCTGACCGTGAACTGGGGGCAGCGGGGTGCGCACAATGTTGCAAATGCTCTGGGAGCTTGCGGCGCCGCGCGCCATGTGGGCGTAACGCCAGCGCATTCGGCAGATGCCCTGACGCGTTTTTTGGGTGTGAGACGGCGTCTTGAGCTTCGAGGTGAGGTCGCTGGCGTTCGGGTTTACGACGACTTCGCGCATCATCCCACGGCTATCGCCAGCACGCTTGGGGCCATGCGCGGCGCTACGGGACGCGGGCGAGTATTGGCCGTTATCGAACCGCGATCCAATACCATGCGTATGGGAGAGCATCGATCCGCTCTGGCGCCGTCGACGGCGGATGCCGATGCCGTATTCTGGTACCAACCTAAAGCGCTGGGCTGGTCCCTCGACGATGTCCTCGACGCAAGTACGGTACCCGCGACGATTAGTGAGGATATCGATGAGCTTATTGCAGCTGTCGTTGACGAGGCCGTCGCCGGAGATGATGTTGTAGTAATGAGTAATGGTGCCTTTGGTGGCATTCACGAGCGTCTGCTGTCGGCACTGGCGCTCGTTCAGCAGTAAACAGTCGTAATAGCAGCAGTAAGAACCGAAGGAGTACGGGTATGTTGGCCTTTTATGAGCAGTTAGTGCTGCGGCGACCGCTTGCCGTACTCGGCTTGCTCCTGGTGTTGCTGCTGCTGGCCTTGCTGCAGTTTCCCAAAATTCGCATAGATGCGTCGGCCGATTCTCTGTTGCTGCAGGGAGATCCCGCACTCGAGTACTTCCGAGAGGTAGGGCAGCGTTACAGCAGCGAAGACTTTATCGTCATTACCTGGCGACCCAATGCTCCGTTGTTATCCGATCAATCCCTGCAGCCGCTGTCCTCTATGGCGGATGAGCTTCGCGCGCTGCCCGGCGTGTCGTCTGTGGTTACCATAATGGACGTGCCGTTACTGCAGAGCCCCCCCGTGGGCTTGGGGCAGGTGACCTCGGGCGATCCCCTGCCATCCTTGCAGGACCCGAATATTGACCGCGAGCAGGCGCTTCGCGAGTTCACTCAAAGCCCGCTTTACAGCGACCTGCTAGTCGGCGCTCAGGGCGATGTCACCGCGATTCAGGTCAATATTCAGCGCACGGATGGCGATAGTGCCTTGCTCCTTGAGCGTGAGGATCTGCGCAAGGCGCAGCGTTCTGGCGAGATCAGCGAAGAAGCCGCAGCGCGTCTGAAGGTGGTAGAGCAGGAGGTAAAGAAACGCAGCGCCGAACAATTGGGACAGCAAAGCGACATGGTCGCGGGCGTGCGCGCCGTGGTGGAGGGTTATCGCGAGCACGCGGGAATCTTTGTAGGCGGCGTGCCCATGATCGCCGCAGATATGGTGAGTTTTGTGCGCAGCGATCTGGTGTTGTTTGGCAGTGCAATACTGGGCGTTATGGTGCTGGTACTGGCGCTGATTTTTCGGCGCATAAAGTGGGTTGTGATCCCTCTGGCAAGCTGCTCGCTGGGCGTCGCCTATACCCTCGGAATACTGGGTTATCTGGATTGGCGCATGACGGTGATATCTTCCAACGTGGTCGCTGTCTTGCTCATCGTGGGACTGGCGATCGCCATTCATCTGGTCGTGCGTTACCGCGAGCTGCACCGGATTCAGCCTGATGCGCCACTGTACGAGCGAGTTCGCGACAGCATGCGCCTTATGGCTGTGCCCTGTGTTTACACGGGCGTGACCACAATGGTGGCGTTTGTCTCCCTTGTGGTTTCCGGTATACAACCGGTTATTGATTTTGGTTGGATGATGACGCTGGGTATCTCTGTCGCATTGCTGGTGTCTTTCTCGCTGGTGCCGGCACTGATGCTGCTTTGGCCTCAGGATCGCGAAAAGGCTAAACCCGAAGAAGGGGATCCCTTCACGCTGCGCTTTGCCCGCATTGCCGACCACCACGGATCCCTGGTGTTATGGGGCAGCGCGGCTTTAAGCGTGTTGGTGGTGCTGGGTGTTTTGCGCCTTCAGGTCGAGAATAGGTTTATTGATTATTTCAAAGAGACTACCGAGATCTATCAGGGCATGGAGCTTCTGGATGCCCGTCTCGGAGGCACGATTCCTCTGGACATCGTCATTGCCGCGCCCGATAGTTCCGCGCCGCTTCCGGGGCTCGAAAACGCGAGCAATGGGAATGCTGCGCCGGTGGACGATGATGACCCTTTCGCTGATGAGTTTGACGACCCCTTTGCGAGGGAGTCCACCTCGGACTCCCTCGACACAGATGCCTTCGCCGACGACGGTTTTGGCGATGATCCCTTTGCCGGAGATACCTTTGCGGCGGAGTCCGCAAGCGATGATCCTTTCGGCGATGATTTTGACAGTGGTTTTGGCAGTGACTTTTCCAGTGAAAACGTCGACCCCGGATTCTGGTTCAGTCTGGAGGGCATGCGTCTTATCGATCGGCTGCAAGGTATTGTCGATGCTTATGCTGAAACCGGGAAAGTACAGTCACTGTCGACTACCTTTGAGCTGTTTCGCCAGCTTCTGGGCGACGATATGGGAAGTGTCGAACTCGCATTGGCGCGCAATGCATTATCGGAAGATATTTCCCGCCAGCTTGTAGCGCCCTACTTTAATGCCGAGCGTGATGAGGCCAGGATCACGGTGAGGGTCAAGGAGACCAGTAAAGAATTACGGCGAGCGGCGTTCCTGCGTGATCTGGATATAGCGCTGCAGGAAGAGGGCGGCCTTGATGCGGGTCAGGCGCAATTCACGGGCATGCTGGTCATGTACAACAACGTTCTCCAGAGTCTTTTTGCATCGCAGATACTGACCTTGGGCGCGGTTTTTGCCGTCATTTTGCTTATGTTCTGGATTCTGTTTCGCTCCCTGTCGCTGGCCTTGATTGCTCTTGCGCCCAATCTGCTGGCGGCGGGTATGGTGCTGGGTATTATGGGGTTTGCGGGTATTCCCCTGGACATCATGACGATCACCATCGCCGCGATCGTAGTGGGTATCGGCGTGGACAACTGTATTCACTACGTGCATCGCTTCAAGCGGGAGTTTCCTGCGGATCGCAACTACCTGGCGGCTATGTATCGCTGTCATGGCAGTATAGGACGGGCCATGTACTACACGACACTGACGCTGGTCATTGGCTTTAGCACGTTAACCTTGTCTAACTTCAATCCCAGCTTATATTTTGGCGTACTCACGGTGATTGCCATGACCGCAGCGGTGGTGGGAGCCCTGCTCTTGCTACCGCGATTGATACTGTTGTTTAAACCGCTGGGTGCTGAGCAATGACCGAAGTTGCCTTGTTTCCGCTGTCAGCAGTGCTGGTGCCCTATGGACGCATGCCACTGCAGATATTCGAGCAGCGATATCTCGATTTGGTGAAATCGTCCATGCGCAGCGGTGACAGCTTTGGCATGGTGCGCATTGAGCGGGGCGTCGAAGTAGGTGCTGCTCGCCTGCCGGAACTTGCGAGCATCGGCACGCTGGCCTCGATTGTAGATTGGGATCAGCTGGAGAACGGCCTGCTGGGCGTCACTGTTCAGGGCGATCAGCGTTTTCGCCTGGGGGAGTTTTGGCGCGAAGATAACGGATTGATTCGCGCGGAGGTCGAGCTCTTGGCAGCACTGGAGCCGGTTGCGATGATCGATGCCTGGGAGCCCTTGCGAACGGTGCTTGAGGGCCTTGAGGCGCACCCTCATGTGCAGAGAATCGGTATGCCCACAGATCTTAAAGATGCCTGGCAGGTGGCGTACACCCTGGTGCAACTGCTGCCTTTGGAAGAAGAACTGAAGGTGGAGCTACTGTCTTTGTCAGCTATCGAAGAGCTCATGCGGGAGCTCGATTTGTTGCTCAATACGCTCAGTGGTGAGGGATAGTTCGAGTATCGGTCGTCCTGCGGCGTGATCTTTACGCCAGTAAACCTGGGGGCACTGGGGTAACAGGAAAACCTGAATTTTGGCCAAAGCGCTAGTCCGCTGACGACATACTGCTCGGGGACCAGCCGCCGAGCATTTGCCAGCGGTTTACGATGCCGCAAAACAATTCTGCGGTGCGCTCCGCGTCATACGCTGCGGAATGCGCCTGCTCGTTATCAAAGGGAATGCCCGCCTCAAAGCAGCTTTTCGCGAGAACCGTTTGTCCGTAGGCCAGTCCCGAGAGCGTCGCCGTATCAAAGTGTGAAAACGGGTGGAACGGATTGCGTTTGATTTCACAGCGCTCTACCGCCGCGTTTAAAAAGCCCGCATCAAAATGCGCATTATGGCCGACTAAAATCGCTCGGGTGCACTCCTGATCGCGTATCTCTCGCCTAACAATTTGGAACAGCTCAGCCAGCGCATCTTTTTCGGATTGCGCTTCGCGAAAGGGGTGCCAGGGGTCAATGCCGGTGAAGTCCAGAGCCGATTGCTCGATGTTAGCGCCCTCAAAGGGGGCTACATTAAAGCTATGGGTCTCGTGAACAGCAATGTGCCCTGCGTCATCCATGCGCACAATCGTTGCGGCCAGCTCCAAGACAGCATCGGTGGAGGCAGAAAACCCGCCAGTCTCCATGTCAACGATGACGGGGAGAAATCCACGGAAGCGCGATCGCATGGTCATTACCTACTGCGCTCCCGCATCAACTAGCTGCCAGCGCAGCGTCTCGCCGCCGCGCAGGGGCACCATCTGTGTATCGCCCAAAGGAATCGTTGCAGGTACCGTCCAGTCAACCTTACGTAGCTGCACGGTGTCGCTGTTGCGAGGTCGCTCATAAAAATCTGGTCCGCGCAGAGAGGCAAAGTCTTCCAGTCGGTCCAGCGCGTCTAATTCTTCAAACACTTCGGCGTAGAGTTCCAGCGATGCGTGGGCCGTATACACCCCGGCACAGCCGCAGGCGTTTTCTTTTGCATGCTGCTCGTGCGGGGCTGAGTCTGTGCCGATAAAAAAGCTTCGGTCTTCGCCCGCAGCCGCCTGGCGCAGTGCCTCCTGATGCTGCCGGCGCTTGAGAATAGGCAGGCAGTAATAGTGTGGTTTTATGCCGCCCACCAGCATGTCGTTGCGATTGAGAAGCAGGTGGTGCGCGGTGATAGTTGCCGCTACCTTGGGACCGGCGCTCTTTACGAACTCCACGGCGTCCGCTGTGGTGATGTGCTCCAGTACCACACGTAGATTGGGGAAGCGCTCTACGATGGGTCTCAGGTGCTCTTCGATAAATGCCGCTTCGCGATCAAAGATATCCACGTCTGCATCCGTGACTTCGCCGTGCACCAGTAGCGGCAAATCGACCTCTTCCATGGTCGCCAGTACGGGATAAAGAGCCTCCAGGGAGTTCACGCCGGCGTCGGAATTCGTTGTAGCTCCCGCGGGGTACAGCTTTACAGCGGCCAGCCAGTCTATTTCTGCGGCCTCACGTATGTCCTCGGCGCTGGTGCCGTCGGTCAGATACAGCGTCATCAAGGGCTCAAACTGCCGCGGAGCGTCCTGCATGCTGCGCAGGATACGCTGTCGGTACTCGGCAGCCAGGCGCGCGTTGGTGACCGGTGGTATCAGGTTGGGCATGACGATCACGCGTCCCATATACCTGGCCATGTCGGCTGCGGTATGCCTTAGGGCGGATTCATCGCGGAGGTGGCTATGCCAGTCGTCGGGACGAATAAGAGTCAGGGTGTTCAAAGGATAGAGCCGAGCTGTTGCGGGATGTTGATGCTACCGCAAAGGTGACGGCGACAACACCATAGGAGCGGCTTATCCGTGCATGGCGGCCTTTGCGGCGGTAAACTTGCGCTCTTTTTTGTTTCGGGGATCTCCATGTCAGATGTCAATAAAGTGGTTTTGGCCTATTCCGGAGGACTGGATACTTCGGTCATTGTGCGCTGGTTGCAGGACCACTACAGCTGCGAAGTGGTGACCTTTACTGCCGATATCGGACAGGGGGAAGAAGTAGAGCCCGCTCGCGCTAAAGCTGAGGCGCTGGGCGTTAAGGAGATTTATATTGAGGATCTTCGTGAAGAGTTTGTGCGCGACTACGTCTATCCCATGTTTCGCGCCAACACGATCTACGAAGGAGAGTACCTGCTGGGGACATCCATAGCGCGTCCCCTCATCGCCAAGCGACTGGTCGATATCGCCACCGAGACGGGCGCCGACGCGATCTCCCACGGCGCAACGGGTAAAGGCAACGACCAGGTGCGCTTTGAACTCGGCGCCTATGCCCTCAAGCCCGGGATTCAGGTGATTGCGCCGTGGCGGGAGTGGGATCTCAGCTCCCGGGAGTCGCTGGTGGCCTATTGTCGTGAGCGGGATATCCTCGTGGATTTTGCCGCAGCGGGTAAAAAGTCGCCGTATTCCATGGATGCGAACTTGCTGCACATTTCCTATGAGGGAGGGGTTCTCGAGGACCCCTGGGCAGAGGCCGAAGAATCCATGTGGCGCTGGAGCGTGAGCCCAGAGAATGCGCCGGATACGCCGACCTATGTCGAGCTTGAGTTTCGTGGCGGGGATATCGTCGCTATCGACGGCACAGAGATGTCTCCTGCGACCGTGCTGGCAGAATTAAATCGCATCGGCGGAGCCAATGGGGTCGGTCGTCTGGATATCGTCGAAAACCGCTACGTGGGCATGAAGTCCCGGGGCTGCTACGAGACGCCGGGCGGTACGATAATGCTCAAAGCTCACCGTGCCATTGAGTCTCTCACCCTCGATCGCGAGGTGGCACATCTGAAGGATGAGTTAATGCCGCGCTACGCGAATCTCATTTATAACGGATACTGGTGGTCGCCAGAGCGTCAAATGCTGCAAGCGGCGATTGACCAGTCGCAGTCAGTGGTAAATGGCGCCGTTCGTTTGAAGCTGTATAAAGGTAGCGTATCGGCGGTGGGGCGTAGCTCCGACGATAGTTTGTTCGACGAAAGTATTGCGACCTTTGAGGATGATGCCGGTGCTTACGATCAGGCTGACGCCGAAGGTTTCATCAAACTCAATGCGCTGCGTTTGCGAATCGCCGCGGGACGGGGTCGAAGCGCACGCTAGCTTACGACAATAGCCAATGATGGTTATTGGCTCGATTACAAATCACAGGCAGTAGTTTATGAGCGATATTCTTGATGTAGTGATTATTGGCGCGGGGCTCTCGGGCGTCGGTGCTGCCTGTCATCTCAAACGCAATTGTCCGAAACGCAAAGTCGCGATTCTCGAGGCCCGAGAACGCAGCGGAGGCACCTGGGATTTGTTTCGTTACCCGGGTATTCGCTCTGATAGCGATATGCATACCCTGGGCTATAGCTTTAAGCCCTGGGAGGCTTCTAAAGCTATAGCTGATGGCCCCTCTATTCTCAGCTATGTGCGCGAGACTGCGCAGGAGTATGGCGTGGAATCCTTGATTCGCTATCAGCAAAAGGTTAGTCAGGCGAACTGGGACAGTCATGAGCAGTGCTGGGAGTTGACCATCGAAGATGGCGCGAATGACACGCAAACAAGTTTAAAGACGCGGTTTTTGCACCTCTGCGCCGGGTACTACAATTATAGCCACGGGCATCAGCCAGACTTCCCCGGTCGTGAGGACTTTCAGGGCGAGTTTGTGCATCCGCAGTTTTGGCCCGAAGACCTTGATTACGTGAATAAGCGCGTTCTAATCATTGGTTCGGGTGCCACGGCTATGACTCTGGTGCCCTCTATGGCCGAAAAGGCGGCAGAAGTGGTGATGCTCCAGCGCTCACCGACCTGGGTTGTTTCGCGACCCTCGACTGACCGGATAGCTAATTTCCTCCGCGCGGTGTTGCCGAAAGACTGGGCGTATAATCTCACGCGCTGGAAAAATACCCGCATGCAGCACTGGCTGTACAAAAAGACGCGTAACAAGCCCGAGAAGGTGCGCCAGATGCTGCTGGACCAAACGCGCAAGGAATTGGGCGATGCCGGCAATATGGCGGACTTCACCCCCCAGTATGATCCCTGGGACCAGCGTCTCTGTTTGGTACCCGACAGCGATTTGTTTGGCGCTATTCACAGCGGCAAGGCCCGCGTCGTCACGAGTCAGATCGATACACTCACTCCTGAGGGTGTGCGCCTCGTTGATGGATCTGAGATTGCTGCGGACATCATTGTCTCCGCCACGGGATTGGAGCTGGAACTCATGGGGGGTATTGATCTGCAGGTTGATGGCGAAGCTTTTGACATAGCGTCCAGCTGGTCCTACCGCGGGATGATGTGCACCGGTTTGCCCAATATGGTGTCGGTGTTTGGCTACATTAATGCGTCCTGGACGCTCCGTGCAGATATTGTGTCCCAGTGGATGTGTCGTCTGCTCGCGCATATGGAGAGCACGGGAGAAACCGTAGTGACCGCTGCTGTAGAGGAAGACCTTCCGCCCATGGAGCCACGCCCCTGGATTGACAACTTTTCTGCCGGGTACATGCAGCGCGTGATGCATTTGTTTCCAAAACAGGGTGATCGTACTCCCTGGGTGAACTCGCAAAACTATTTGCGGGAGAAACGCGAGTTTGAGGAGATGAGCTTCACTGAAGCTGCACTGCGTTATGAGTCTCCACGTAATGCGGAGCGTGACGCGCAGCAGGCCGCCTAAGTTAGGGTTCGGGTGCGGCCAGCGATGGGGTCGCAAAACGACGCGGGGGAGTGCGAAGCACGGCAATCGATAAAATCGAACGGCTAGAGCGATAAATATCGTTTTATCGATCATTGAATCTTCGTTAAGATGCACCCCCCGCATGAGATGAAGCGGCAGATATTCAAAGGTATCGCTGTAACAGCGATATCAATTTCCGATCGATTAAGGAGAGCTTAGACGTGACTACACAGGTACCAGAGGCAACTTTTAAAACACGCGTACGGGACGAGTCCGTAGGTGGCGATAACCCTTTCCGTTGGGAAGAGAAGACAACAGCCGACATTTTTGGCGGCAAGAAAGTTGTCGTTTTTTCACTTCCAGGTGCTTTTACACCGACCTGTTCTTCCAACCACCTGCCACGCTATGAAGAACTTTATGAAGAGTTCAAGGCACAGGGCGTTGACGAGATCATCTGTGTTTCAGTGAACGACGCTTTCGTTATGTTCAAGTGGGGCCAGGAGCAGGGCAACAAAAATGTCTTCTTGCTCCCTGACGGCAACGGCGAATTCACTCGCAAGATGGGCATGCTGGTAGACAAGTCGAACATCGGCTTTGGTATGCGCTCCTGGCGTTACTCCATGCTCGTCAATGACGGCACTATCGAGAAGCTGTTTTCTGAGGCGGGTTACTGCGATAACGGTGAGACTGATCCCTTTGAAGTCTCCGATGCTGACACCATGCTGGCCTACCTCAAGGGTACAGAGTCTGCGGGCGTTTCAGAGCCACGCAAAGCGTTTGTAGGCTAAGCACCGCCAAAATGGTAGGAAAGCCTTCGGGCTTTGGCTGGGCGCGCCTGGCCGAGGAAAAACCCGCTCCATTGTGAGCGGGTTTTTTTTGTCTGAATCATGGCATGCTAGCCATGCGTTTTTTTTCAGGAAGCCTCTTATGTCATGGCCTGATCCCGTTACTCTCGAGGGTGAATTCGCGAGTCTCGTTCCCCTGCAAAGGGAACATGCCGATGCCCTTGCCAGCGCCAGCAGTGACGGCGAAGTCTGGCGCGCCTGGTATACCAATGTGCCAGCGCCCGCGGAAATGGCGGCAGAGATAGAGCGTCGCCTTGGTGAGCAGCGTGCGTCGCGCATGCTGCCCTTCACCGTGCTTGATGCTGAGGGTGTCCCAGCGGGAATGACCACTTATATGAACATCGATGCGAGTTCTCCACGGGTTGAGATTGGCTCTACCTGGTACGCAAAGCGTGTTCAGCGCACGGCACTCAACACGCAGTGCAAGCGTCTCTTGCTCGAGCACGCCTTCGAATCTCTGGGCTGCATCTCGGTGGAGTTTCGCACCTCGTCCTTCAACCGCGGGAGTCGTCGCGCTATCGAGCGCATTGGCGCAAAGGCCGATGGAATTTTGCGCAACCACAGTCGCCATCGCAACGGCACGCTGCGGGATACTTGCGTGTACTCAATCCTTGATAGCGAATGGCTGGGCGTAAAGGTGCAGTTGGATTCAATGTTGGGGCGGGACTCTCCACCGAGATGAACTGAGCAATGAACGATCTGTTTTCGTCGGCAAGCAAAGAGCAGTTAGATCTTCCCGGGGGCGAGTTAATACTCTATCGGACCCCTGATCTGGGCGGAGATTACGCATCGCTTTTTGAGATTATTCGGCGCGAAGTGGACTGGCGGGAAGAGCCTATTCAGCTATTTGGCAAGCGGTACATGCAGCCCCGTCTTTTGGCTTGGTACGCTGATGAGGGAGTGAGCTATAAATACTCAGGGATTCGACACGATGGCTTGCCCTGGACTCCGCAACTGAATTCTCTTCGCAAACGCATAGAGGAGCTCAGCGACGCCAGATTCAACAGTGTGCTCGCCAACCTGTATCGCGATCACCGTGACAGCATGGGCCTGCATGCGGATGATGAGCCCGAGTTGGGTGAGCAGCCTGTCATTGCGTCTCTCAGTCTGGGGGAAGAACGAATCTTCAGGCTCAAGCATCGAAGCGACAAGTCCATCAAACCGCTGAGGCTACCGCTGCCGTCGGGTACCCTGCTGATTATGCGTGGTGACACCCAGCTAAATTGGCGACACGAGGTTCCAAAACAAACGAGAGCCTGTGGGCCGCGCATTAATCTAACGTTCCGCTACGTGCACTCCACAGCGTCGCGATAGAGTTTCCAGGGGCTGATTCCCTTGCATTGTCACCCGTCACTCAGGCGTCACCTTGTCGCGGTATACTTGGGATATGAACATTCCTGAACAATGCGCTGGTGAAACCACCGGCGGCAGTGAAATCACCCTTCCACGTATCACTCGGGCTTCCGTTCGCCCTGTGCAAACCCTCGACCTTCTGACACAGCGTGAAATGGCCAGCCTCGCGAACGCCGATGCAAAGCTCCATGAGCTGTTTCGCCGCTGTGCGCTGGCCATTCTTAACACCGATGGCTATGTGGATGATGCGAGGAAAGTCTATGAGGCCTATGCGGACTTTGATCTGAAGGTCATTCCCGAGCCTCGGGGTTTAAAGCTGGAGCTTTTTAATGCCCCCGGCGAGGCATTTGTCGATGGCAGAATGATCGAGGGGATACGCCACCACCTGTTTTCAGCGCTGCGCGATATTGTGTATACGGAGCACAAACTGGCAGAGCAGCAAACCTTTGATCTGAGCAATTCTGAGGGTATTACCGACGCGGTTTTTCGCATTCTGCGCAATGCGAACGTCGTGCGTAGCAATGTACAGCCCCGACTGGTCGTTTGCTGGGGCGGTCATTCAATCTCCCGTATAGAGTATGACTACTCCAAAACAGTAGGTTATTCCTTGGGTTTGCGCGGTTTTGATATATGCACCGGCTGTGGCCCCGGCGCGATGAAAGGGCCCATGAAGGGAGCGGCTATCGCCCACGCCAAGCAACTCAACAGTGATACCCGCTACGTCGGGCTGTCGGAGCCGGGCATTATCGCCGCTGAATCTCCCAATGCGATTGTCAATGAGCTGGTGATTCTTCCAGATATCGAAAAACGCTTGGAAGCTTTTGTGCGTGTCGCCCATGGGATTTTGGTGTTCCCCGGTGGTGCGGGGACGGCCGAAGAGATTATGTTCCTCTTGGGTATAAAAATGCATCCTGCGAACGCTCATCTTGAACTACCCTTGATCTTTACGGGGCCCACAGAGAGCGCTGCTTACTTTGAGCAGATCGATAGTTTTCTGCGGAAGTGCCTGGGCGATGAGGTAGCACAGCATTACAAGATTATTAATGGTGATGCGGCGGGAGTAGCGCGAGCCATGAAGAGTTCGATCAAAGCGCTGCGGCGCCAGCGTATCGAACAGAATGAGTCCTTCAGCTATGGCTGGACTCTGCATATACCCCAAGAGCTACAAATGCCTTTTGAGCCCACCCATGAAAACATGGCTGCGCTATCCTTGCATCGTGATCAACCGCAGCATGAGCTCGTTGCTGAGCTGCGCCGAGCTTTTTCCGGCATTGTCGCGGGTAATGTAAAAGACTTTGGCGTAAGAGCCGTTGAGGCTCACGGTCCGTACCAGTTAAACGGAGAGGGCGAAGTTATCGAGGGTCTGGCCGAACTGTTGGATGGATTTGTTAAAGACGGTCGGATGAAGATTGATCCTGCGAGCTACCGACCTTGTTTTGAAGTGGCCGGGCACGTCTAGTGAGTGCGTGGTCATCCGTCGTCAAACGGCGTCTGCACAACACACAATAAGGAAACGACATGAAACTCCTTTTGAACGCTGCATTTTCGCTAATAGCGCTGCTTTTGGTTGCAACGGCGCATGCCGAGTTACCCTTCACCGTCACTGAGGTAAGCCAATTTGACGATCCCTGGTCTGTTGCCGAAATGCCCGATGGGCGTTTATTAGTTACTGAAAAAAAGGGCAACCTGATCATTGTGGACGAAGAGGGTACGAAGTCCCGTCCCGTGGGCGGGGTGCCTGATGTGGCGTACGGCGGACAGGGCGGTCTTGGTGATATTGCGCTGCACCCGGACTTTTCTGACAACGGCATGGTGTATCTGAGCTACGCCGAGGCGGGCGTTGGCGGCACCCGCGGCGCGGCAGTGGCTCGCGCGGTGCTGGATGCTTCAGGCCGACGACCCTCCCTCAGTGATGTGGAAGTGATTTGGCGGCAATACCCCAAGCTGCTGGGTTATGGGCACTACGGACACCGCATACTTTTTGATGACGAGGGTTATCTCTGGATCACTTCGGGTGATCGCCAGAAGTTCACGACGGCTCAGGACATGCAATCCAACTCCGGTAAGGTCCTTCGTCTTAATGACGATGGCTCGGTACCGGATGACAATCCCTTCGTAGATTACTACTCCGAGAATCCCCGCGTGGGTCGGGGTGGGATTTATCCCCAAATCTGGTCCCTGGGACATCGCAATGTTCTGGGTCTTGCTTTAGGTCTTGACGGGCGTCTCTGGGAGATTGAGATGGGCCCTGCCGGTGGCGATGAGCTTAATCTGATTGAGCGCGGCGCCAACTATGGTTATCCGGAGGTGTCAAATGGTGATCATTACGATGGCCGCAAAATGCCCGATCACGACACGCGACCCGAATTCAACAAACCTGCCCTGTGGTGGACGCCGGTAATCTCTCCGGGAGATATGCTGATTTATCGTGGTGGTGCGTTCGCTGACTGGAAAGGCGACGCGCTTATTGCGGGTTTGTCTTCTCGCGCGATCGTCCGCGTTGCCTTGGGCGAAGACGGATCAGCTGAAGAGGTGGAGCGCTTTGATATGGGTGCACGCATTCGCAGTGTTCAGGAGTCTGCAGATGGCAGCATCTGGGTGCTCGAAGACGACTACGGTGATAGCAGTGGGCGTCTGCTGCGTTTGACGCCTTGATCGTTATTGATTCGACGTTGATCGCACACAAAGAGATTTACCCATGCCTGTAGAAGTTCAAGTTCTGGCTTACGCGGGACTGCTGCAGTACCTGCAGTTTGTCTTAATGGCGGTGCCCCTGAATATACAGTTGGGCGTGCAGTACACCGGTGGGCCTCGGGATGAACCTCAGGAGGCAAGGGGTGTTCCCGGGCGGCTCAAGCGCGCAATGGATAATCACTTTGAGGGATTGATCCTCTTCACCATTGCGGTGGCGGTGGTCGTGCTTGGTGATGCAGGAAGCGCCTTAACGGCCAAGGCTGCCTGGACTTATCTGGCTGCGCGGATTTTGTACGTGCCGGCCTATGCCTCGGGTATTCCGCTACTGCGCTCAGCCATATGGTTTGTGGGCTTTGCGGCCACTTTTGTGATGCTCTTAGCGGCGGTGATGTGATGAGAACGATTAATCGGTTCTTTACGTTCGCGCTGTTGCTGACAAGCTTCGCTACGCAGGCAGATACAGAGCTCCGTTCCGGTTTCATCCGAGTCGAGGGTGGTCCGCTTTGGTATGAGATAGCGAGCGGAGATTCCATCAATAGCGATGCTGTGCCTTTGTTGACCCTGCACGGTGGTCCAGGCGGCACCTCCTGCGGCTTGCAGTTGTTGTATCCACTTTCCGATGAACGTGCGGTTATTCGTTACGACCAGTTGGGTACCGGTCGCTCTGGTCGGCCGCGGGATGCTGAGCTTTGGAACAGGGACCGATTTGTAGATGCTCTTCACACCCTGCGCACGGAGCTGGGTCTCAAGCGGATGCATCTTCAGGGGCATAGTTGGGGCGGAGCCCTGGCGGCTTACTACGTTTTGGAGAAAGGTACCGAGGGCATAGTGTCGTTGACGCTGTCCTCACCGCTAATTAGCACGCCGCTGTGGATTCGTGATGCCAACGCCCTGCGCGCTACGCTGGCCCCCGAGGTGCAAGCGATACTGGACAAGCACGAAGCCGAGAGTTCCACGGACCATGAGGACTATGAGAAGGCGACCGCGGTCTTTTATGAGGAATTTGTGAGACGGGGTGATGCCCAGGAAGAAGTTGATTGTCCCGGCGCACCGTGGAACTCAGTGATCTATAACCAGATGTGGGGTCCCACAGAGTTTTATGCCACGGGCAGCTTGCAGGACTTTGACCTGACGCCACGCCTTGCCGAGATCGATGTACCTACCCTGTTTGTCACGGGTGAGTTTGATGAGGCACGACCGGATACCGTGAAGAGCTTTGCGGAAGCAGTGCCAGGGTCGCGCTTTGAAGTCATCCCGGGAGTGGGACACGCGTCGATCAGCCGTGAGCCGCAGCTTTATCGTGACCTGCTGCGTCGCTTTATGCGCGACGCCGAAGCCAGGTAAGGTTTTAGTTACCTTCGGGCTGTGTTTTACAGGTACTGATCCCAAGAATTGCGTAGGGTGGGCACCAGCCGCTCAGCCCGGTCGCCATAGGTACGAGTCCCAACCAGGCCCACGGTGTCTGAGGTCCTATAAAGGCGAGGCTGACGATGCCCGCGCCACCAAGGACACGAACGACTCTTTCAATGCTGTGTATATTTGTTTTCATACCACCTCCAAATATTACGCACCCAAATATTGCTCACCCATCAAGCACAGACCAATCGTGGTTGTATGGCACATGACTAAGGTTCTCCCAACGAATACTTCGTTATGTGATCTATAGAGTCCCTCGGAGTTGTTGATGTCGGAGGCCAGTATTCCATCGATGACTCGTCTCAATGAAAACCCCGCGACTTAAGACCTAAGTTCCCCAGCGCATCACTGTGATCAAACAATGCTCCTGCGACGATGTGCGTGACGCCATCGCGTTTTTGTAGCGTGCCTTTAACAAGTAGCAATCGACCTTTCATGAGTGCCTCACGAAAATTCTGCTGGACCTTGGGCCAGACCACGACGTTGTTATTGCCGGTTTCGTCTTCCAGGGTGAGAAAGAGGACGCCGGAGGCGGTGCCCGGGCGTTGACGACAAGTTACGAGTCCGGCTATGCGTACGAAGCGGCCATCATCCATAGCTTGCAGATCACGCTGATTCTTACACCGGTTAAACGGCACCTGATTGCGAAGTAAAGCAAGAGGGTGGGCCCGAAGCGTGACTCCCGTGCTGCGATAATCGGCGATGACGGATTCAGCTACCGCGGGCTCTGGCAAACTGACTTCGTCGTTTAGGGTGGTGCTGGCAGAGTACTGCTCATGTTGCAAAAGCGGTCGCTCGGGCTCCAGTGCCATGACTTGCCAACGTGCCTGATGCCGGTGACCGCTCAGACTGGCAAGCGCATCAGCATCTACCAGCGCCTCCATATCCTTGCGATTTAGTGCAGTACGTTTACGTAAATCAGAAACCTGACGATAGGGCGCATCTCTGCGTGCCCTGCTGATGCGTTTGGCGGCATCCTTAGACAATCCTTTAATCAATCGAAGACCTAAGCGAATAGGCGCGCGCGTGGTCTGTTGACCGTCATCCAGTAGCTGATGATCCCAGTCGCTGTGATTCACATCCGGAGGTAATGCCACGACATCATGCCGGCGAGCATCCTGAATCAGTTGCGAAGGCGTGTAAAAACCCATGGGCTGGCTGTTAAGCAGCCCCACATAAAAGGCGCTGGGGTGGTGGCATTTAAGCCAGGATGACACGTAGGCTAATAGAGCGAAGCTTGCGGAGTGGGATTCGGGAAACCCATAGCCTCCAAAGCCCTTAATCTGATCAAAAAGCCTGTGGGCGTAGTCCTCGCTGTAGCCGCGGCTTAGCATGCCATCGGTGAGCTTTTTCTCGAAGGTGAGTAGTTTGCTGTTACGGCCCCAGTTGGTGATGGCCCGCCGTAACTGATCTGCCTCACCTCCGGTAAAGCCTGCGGCTACCATTGCCAGACGAATGACCTGCTCTTGAAAAATGGGCACACCAAGAGTGCGCTCCAAGACACTTTGTACGGCTTCATCGGGATAGCTGATGTCTTCCAGCCCCTGTCGCCGACGTAGATAAGGGTGCACCATATCTCCCTGAATAGGACCCGGGCGCACAATGGCAATTTCGATAACAAGATCATAAAAGCACGCCGGCTTTAAGCGCGGCAGCATGCTCATCTGCGCTCGAGACTCGATCTGGAAAACACCAATGGAGTCTGCTTTTTGCAGCATGCGATAGGTTGCGATGTCTTCTGCCGGAACATCTTGCAGCGTACGGATACTGGGATCATAGCGATTTACCAATGCCAGAGATTTGCGGATCGCCGAGAGCATGCCCAGCGCCAGAACATCGACCTTGAGTAACCCCAGCGCTTCGATGTCATCCTTATCCCACTGAATCACGGTGCGGTCTGCCATGCTGGCATTCTCTACGGGGACAAGCTGCGAGATGGGCCCCCGGGATATCACAAATCCGCCGACATGCTGAGACAGATGTCTCGGGAATCCCAATATCTCTTGCACCAGCTGATAAAAGAGCTGGGCGGTATTGGGTTTGCCATCTTGGCTTTCGGTTTGTAGCCCATGTTCGCTAAAGCGTGCTTCCAGGTCGCGCTGCTTGTCCCACCAGGCGAGAGACTTAGCAAGATCGTTGACAAATAGAGGGTCCAGGCCGAGGGCTTTACCTACATCGCGCACGGCACTGCGAGCTCGGTAAGTGATAACCGTGGCGGCAAGTGCAGCTCGGCGTCGGCTGTACTTTTCGTAGATGTACTGGATAACTTCTTCGCGGCGCTCGTGCTCAAAGTCCACGTCGATATCCGGAGGTTCGTCACGCTCCCGGGATATAAACCGCTCAAATAGTAAAGAGATTTTCTCGGGGGAGACTTCTGTGATGAACAGGCAGTAGCACACTACGGAGTTTGCGGCGGACCCGCGGCCCTGACACAGGATGCCGCGACCCCGCGCGAAACGAACAATGTCGTGTACCGTAAGAAAGTAGTACTCGTAATCCAGCTCGGCTATCAAGGCGAGTTCTTTTTCGATGCGCTCGCGAATGACTGAGGGCGCCCCGTCGGGCCAGCGTTGGCTTGCTCCTT
This sequence comes from Congregibacter sp., assembly GCF_965662665.1. NCBI lineage: Bacteria > Pseudomonadati > Pseudomonadota > Gammaproteobacteria > Cellvibrionales > Halieaceae > Congregibacter > Congregibacter sp. Next base: position 45,599 of record NZ_CBFIIF010000019.1, read on the forward strand.
GCCAGGTAAGTTCTCTCAGATAGTCCCGCGCGTTATGCCCATCGGGTACGACTTCTTCGGGGTACTCGTAACGCAACTCATCCAGAGTGAACTGACAGCGCTGGGCGATGTTGAGTGTTTCGTCCAGAAGCTCGGCGGGGTAGAAGCGTTGCAGCTGCCGGATACTGCGTAAGTGCCGTTGAGCATTAGGTAGCCGGCGACGACCTAGCGCAGCAACACTACAATTGTGATGCAAGGCGGTCATCACGTCGTGCAGGGGTTTGCGGGTTGCGCAGTGCATACGCACATCACCGCAGGCGACGAGAGGTAGCTGTAGTTTGCCCGCGAGTGTCTGCAATGCCCGATAGCGGCGCAGCTCATCGTTGCCAAGAAGATAATGCACCCCGATCCAGACTCTCTCTCGACAGAGTCTTGCGAGTTGTTTGCCATAGCCGCGATTAGCTTCGCTGTCTTCCTTCGGGAGCCAGATGAGCAAGCAACGCTTAAGATGAAAGATCACATCTCGAAGTGTCACCTCGTATTCGCCTTTTGGGCTACGGCGCCGGCCAAGGCTGATGAGTCCCGAGAGTTCGCCATAGGCTGCACGCGTGGGAGCAAGGGCAATGATATGAACGCCTTCGGTTAAGGTGAATTCACTGCCGATAATCAGCGGTATTCCGTATTCCTTGGCCGCTACGTGAGCTTTGACGACACCGGCCAGGGAGCATTCGTCTGTAATAGCGACCGCGGCATAACCATTCACCGCAGCTTGCGCGACAAGCTCTTCTGGACGGGAAGCGCCGCGCAGGAAGCTGTAACATGACAGGCAGTGGAGTTCGCAGTAGGACATGGTTTACGGCGGTGCCAAAATTTCTCGGCCGCACAGTGTACTGTATATTTATACAGTATTTATAGATTATCTAACTTACGTCCTAAATTGCCTTTTTTGCCCTCGGTTTTAGCGCCGTGGCACGATTCTGGAGTTATGTATCTGAACGACCAAGCTTTAAATGCCTGCCGGCGCTGGATAGACAGCCTTGTAGTGCGATACAACCTGTGCCCCTTCGCAAAGCGCGAGCTCGACAGCGATAGCGTGGCGTTCACGCTAAGTGATGCCGACGACGAAGAGGGGTTACTCACTGCTCTGGCACAAGAGCTGCAGCGACTCGAGGATTGTCCGGAGATCGAGACTGCGTTTATTGTCCATCCAAAGGTATTGAACGACTTCTATGACTTCAACGATTTCCTGGGTCGCTCTGATGCTCTGCTTAAACAGATGAAGCTGGAAGGGATCTATCAGATCGCCAGTTTTCATCCGCATTATCAATTTGCTGGGACTGAGCCTGATGATGCCGAGAACTACTCCAACCGTTCACCCTATCCGATGCTGCATTTACTGAGAGAGGAGGGCGTGGAGCGTGCGGTTGCTGGTCATCCAGATATCGCGAGAATTCCCGAGGACAATATCCGCACACTAAATCGCCTTGGAAGAGAGAGGCTCCAAAAGCTTTTGCAAAGCTGCCTAGATGAGTAAAGGCTCTCCAAAATACGATGTGGTTGTTGTCGGTGGCGGCGCAAGCGGCCTCATGTGCGCGATTAGTGCGGGGTATCGTGGGCTGCGCGTTTTAGTGCTGGAGCAGGGCCCAAAAGTTGGCTTAAAAATTCTGGTGTCGGGCGGCGGTCGCTGTAACTTCACCAATGTTTTCGCAGACCCGCGCGAACACTATGTGTCGCAGAACCCCAATTTCTGCATCTCTGCTATGAAGCGGTTTTCGCCATCGGACTTTATCCAAATGGTGGAGACTGCGGGCATCGACTATCACGAGAAGAAGCTGGGCCAGCTGTTTTGCGACCATAGTGCCAAGGATATTGTGGCCATGCTTTTGGAGCAGTGCTCCTACGCGGGGGTCGAAATTCGTTTACGCCAGGCGGTGACTTCCATAGATCCCGGGACAGATGAGGGGTTTGTTGTGCGCACCGGGGATGCTGAGTATGAGGGTCAGAAGGTAGTTATCGCTTCCGGTGGTTTGTCTATGCCGAAAATCGCGAGTGATCTGGCCTTTCGCGCCGCTAAAGAGTTGGGCTTAAAATTGAATGCAACACGCGCTGCTCTGGTGCCCTTAACCTGGAATTCCAGTGACAAAGCCGTCTACGAGTCGCTTTCAGGCATATCCACAGAAGTTATTGCGAGCTGTCAGGGCCACAGTTTTCGGGAGAATCTGTTGTTCACCCACCGGGGTCTGAGTGGACCAGCAATCCTGCAGATATCGTCCTTCTGGCGAGAAGGTCTGGCCGTGGATATAAATCTACTTCCCGATCATGACGCATCCCAGTGGCTTGCAGCAGCGAGAGAAGCCAATCCCCAGCAGCGGCTGCTCAGCGTGCTCAAAACACAGCTTCCCAACCGTCTGGTGGATCTCATGTCGGGCACATGGTTCGAAGATCAGAAAATCGGGAGTTTTTCGCCGCCAGCCCTCACGGAAATCGGCGAGCGCTTGAACAGCTGGTCTTTTATGCCCGGGGGTAGCGAGGGTTATCGAACAGCAGAGGTGACTTTGGGAGGTATTGATACCGACGAAGTCTCTTCAAAAACCTTTGAGCTCAAGCGTGTGCCCGGCATGTTTGCCATTGGAGAGGCGCTGGATGTGACGGGTTGGCTCGGTGGCTACAACTTTCAGTGGGCCTGGGCCTCAGGATGGTGCTGCGGACAACATCTCTGATTGCATTCTTAGGCTTTAAAAAGTCCCCGGCTTTGGTTACAGCGTGTTTGTCGTGAAGGTATTGCAGCTATCCATAGAGCCTTTTTCCAGTCCGACGGTAAACCAGCGCAAGCGCTGCTCTGCGCTACCATGGGTAAATGAGTCTGGAGTAACCCGTCCCTGGGCCTGACGCTGGAGGGTGTCATCGCCGATCGCGGTGGCAGCCGCGAGGGCCTCTTCGACGTCGCCGCTCTCGAGAATCTGTCGAGCTTGATCCGCCTTATTAGCCCACAGTCCGGCAAAACAATCGGCTTGGAGTTCCTGGCGTACGCTTAAGCGATTCGCTTCAACTTCTGTCGCTCGCTGTCGAGCCTCGTGATTGCGTGCGCTGATACCCAGCAAGGTTTGTACATGATGTCCGACCTCATGAGCCAGCACATAGGCCTGCGCAAAATCACCGGGGGCACCATAGCGGCGGCTGAGTTGCCCGAAGAACGACAGGTCCAGATAGATCTTTTGGTCACCCGGGCAGTAGCAAGGACCCATAGCGCTTTGTCCAAGCCCGCAGGCCGAGCGTGTCGAATCTCGATACAGCACAAGTTTGGGTTCGACATAGGGCGTCTGTCCGCCAGCCATGAGCGCCGTCCAGGTGTCTTCGGTGTCGGCGAGTACCGTGGCCATAAACTCCACTGTCTCGGCTTCTTCGGCGGACTGTTCTACTGGCCTGCTTGTTGTTTGTGTCGACTGGCCATCTGCCAGACCGAGGAGTGTCGTTAAGTCTGTGCCGGTAAAGAACATCAGCCCTGCCACGATCACTATGACCGCCCAACCTCCACGACTGCGGGTGAGCTGCATGATGAGCGGCAGCATAGTCGACCGGGATCCACCGGATCTGACGACCCGCCGACCCCGGCGATCATCAATGTTGTCGCTGCGTCGATTGCCTTTCCAGCGCATGGGTAGCTCCCCGATTTAGTTGTGACGGCAGCGTAAACCCTAGCAAATGATTCGGTCTCTTTGATAGCTGGCTATACTCCGACGCAGTTCTTTCATCAGGAGTGCACTCATGGCTTGGTTATTAGTTGTTGGCATCGCAGAACTTAAGCTGAGTAGCGGGGGTTCAGGCGTCGTCTGAATTCACATATTTTTCGTTAACGGAAACCCTATGAACATAGTGCCTCTTGAGACTGATGCGCCCGCCATTGTCTACATCGACTTTAAAAGCCCCTATGCGTACCTGGCGGTTGAGCCCACGCGAGCGCTCGAGCGGCAACTGGGTATGCAGTTTGATTGGCGGCCTTTTGTACTGGATATTCCAAGCTATTTGGGCAGTGCCCGATTAGGTGAAAGTGGTGAGGTCGTAGAGCAAAAACGTAGTGCTGAACAATGGTCCGGAGTGAAGTACGCGTATTACGATTGCCGTCGCTACGCGAGCTTGTATGGATTAACCATACGCGGCACAGAAAAAATTTGGGACACGCACCTCGTATCAGCAGCAATGATGTGGACCAGACAGATTTCTCATGCGGCGGTGCAGCATTTTATTGACAGCGTGTATCCACGGTTCTGGGTGCGAGATCTCGACCTTGAGAGTGAGGAGGTGGTTGCCGGGCTGCTCAATGACGGGGGGCTTGATGGAGCTGCATTTCTTGAGTGGGCTCGTGAGGGTGGGCTTGCGGCGAGTATCGACTTCCAACACGCAGTTTTTGACGCAGGAGTTTACGGAGTTCCCACTTTTGTCGTCAAAGGCGAATGCTATTTTGGTCGGGAGCATCTGCCTCGCGTGCGCTGGCAGCTAGAGGGCTGTGAGGGTGGGGCGCCGGATATCGCCAACCCACTACCGCCAAGTCTTCCTGAGTACGCGGATACGCCCGAGCGTATCTTTGTCGGGGTCGATGACTCTCTGGATAGTCTGCGGGCGCTTCCGACTCTGGTAGGGCTATTGAACAACTACCCAGCTGAGGTCCATTGGTTGCGGATTACTTCGCGTGAGCCCGGTCCCAGGCATGTCGCGGATGAGGATAACTCTCGCAGTGCTATGCATCAGCGCTTTCGTCGGGCGCATAAAAGCGCGAACAAGCGCCGCTATGGAGTTTTAGATATCCAGAGCGATGCCTATGCTGATGCGATAACTGACACCTTAAGCTCTTTTGACATTCATCTCTCCTCGGAAGGGCCTGAGCAAGTCACAGAACCAGCGATGCCTGGCATCGTGATGCTGCTCGATGATGAGATTTTTATTGGCCGACAGCATCTGCCGCTTGTTGAGGCGAAGTTGGGTGTAAGGTCTTGAGTGCGGCTCGATAGCCCTCAGCCCTCAGCCCTCAGCCCTCAGCCCTCAGCCCTCAGCTCACTGCGCAGTGTATCCGCCGTCGATGACCAGCTCCGAACCCGTCATGAAGCTTGACTCATCGGACGACAGAAAAGCCACCGCGTTGGCAATTTCGTCCGCCTGACCCAGTCTTCCCAGAGGGTGCGCCGTTACGAGAAGTTCGCGCATCGCCAGGCTATCCTCATGCTTTTCCAGTGCTCCGTCTACGAGCGGCGTCTCGACAAAGCCCGGATGGACCGAGTTGACCCGAATGTTCAGCGAAGCCCATTCCAGTGCGGCGGCTTTTGTAAGCTGCGTGACGCCGCCTTTGGAAGCGCAATACGGTGCTGCTCCCGGGAGGCCAATCTTGCCCAGAATCGAGCTGATGTTAACGACTGATCCACCGCCGCGTTGTTCAAGTGCCGGGCCCGCGTAACGCAGACCAAGAAACACGCCATCGAGATTTATTGACAGTACGCGATGCCATGCTTCTAGGTCGAGCGTCATTAAATCGGTGTTGTCACCGGCAATGCCTGCATTGTTAACCAGGATGTCCAGGCCACCGAAGCGGTCCAGGGTGAGGGCAATGGCTTGATCCCAGTCATCTGGCTTGGTGACGTCAAGTTGGGTCGCTATAGCTTGCGCCCCGATAGCGGTGAGCTTGGCGGTCAGTGTTTCTACGCCGGCTTGGTTAATGTCTGTGAGTACCAGTGCAGCGCCGTCAGCAGCGAGTTTTCGAGCACAGGCTTCGCCAATACCGGAGGCGGCACCCGTTATCAGGGCTACTTTGCCTGCGAGGGTTCGTTCTGCGCTTTTCATGGATGACTGCCTCACTAAAGATTTATTATCGCGACAGCTCAGCATAGCGTCATAATGCGTCAGCGAACATTCCTCCTGTTAGAAGGGGTCCTATGAAGTACGCGGAACACTTTCGGTCGCTGCGGGCCAGCAATGCCTACGATCCGCAGAACGCTCTATCTTTGGCCCTTGCCTGCGAGTTGTCCTACGCTTCATTGCGATCGGCCAAGCGCTGCGTTGAAAAAACCTGGGGTTACGAGTTTCTTGCGCTGGTGTCGCGAAAGAAGCAACCCGACATCGATACGCAGTGTTTCATCATGGCTGATGACAACAATATTGTGGTTGTTTTTCGCGGCAGTGACTCCGGAAATGACTGGTTCGCGAACTTTCAGGCATCTCAGGATCCAGGGCCTTTTGAGAGTACCGGTGCTCATGAAGGTTTTCAGGATTCACTCTATCCCGCGGTGATTAAACTTACAGAGATACTCAGGACTCAGGCGGATAAACCGCGACGGGTATGGATTACGGGGCACAGCCTCGGTGGCGCTTTGTGTTCACTGTATGCCGGCATGTTGTTAGAAAATGACATTGATGTTTACGGAGTGTATACCTTCGCCAGTCCCAGGCCCGGTGATGCAAAATTCGCGTCCGCTCTCAGCAAGAGCATCGAAGGGCCGCACTATCGTGTGGTTAACTCTGGCGACGTGGTTCCCCATGTGCCTCCCGAGCCGTTTTTCAGCCATCCGGGAAGTCGCGTGATACTCAAGCACAACCACAAAAAGCGTACCAAAGGGTCCTGGCTTGATGAGCGCATCGCAGCCTTGAAAAACTTCGTAAAAATGACCGGGAAGCGCTTCGATCTGGCGGACAACCATCGACTCGCATCCGCCAAGAACAGTTATATTCCAAGGCTAATAGATGATCTTGCACGTGAAGAGCGAGCGCGAAAGCGATGAGCCCTCCCCACGCACCCGGTCTTAGCGATGTCCCCGAAACAATGCTCTGGACCCTGTACAGTCGAGCAGAGGAGGCTATGCGTCCGGACGGGACCTTTGACGACCCTAAGGCCGTTGAGATTTATCGAGGCATTGATTACGACTTTAAACGCAGTTTTGGGCGCAGTAACCCTATGGCTGCCTTGCGCGCCCAATTGTTTGATCGGTCCTTATCAGCGTTCCTCGGTCAATATCCGGGTGCCAGTGTCGTCAACCTTGGTGAAGGGCTGGAGACGCAGCGCTACCGACTCTGTGAGGAAGCGTGTTGCTGGTATACCGTCGATCTGCCCGAGGCTATAGCGATTCGAGAGCGCTTTGTTGCTCCTGATGAT
>NZ_CBFIIF010000020.1:0-51137 GCF_965662665.1 Congregibacter sp.
TCGCTGACACCGTGCCGTGATTAATGCCAGGGTTGAGTCGCTCTAAATCAGCCTGCAGAAGATCGCGGCTCACCAGGGTCTTGCATCCCAAACAGATGACGCGATCGAGACGGCCATGTAGATCCGTAACTTTGCTGCTACCGGCGCGCTGATGTAGGCGATCGACGTTCTGTGTGACGATATGGGTGATGAGGCCTTCACGCTCCAGTTTCGCCAAAAGCCTATGTCCAGAGGTGGGTCTGGCATCGCGCACCGCGGGCCAGCCCAGCAGGGATCGTCCCCAGTAACGCTGCCTTTGGCGTGAGTCCCCGAGAAATTGCTGATGGGTGATCGGCGCGCTGCGCAACCAAGTGCCTTTGCGGTCACGGTAGGTGGGAATACCCGTGGCAACACTGATCCCCGCGCCGGTTATCACGAGTGCCGGCAAGGCGTTCAACAGCGCGATGACAAAGTTCTGGTCTGCTCGAGGTAGTGGAAGGGTGCTCATACAGACATGATACGTGGAGTTGAAGCTGTGCGGATTGCCTGTCCAGTTTTTGATCTAAATGGGCGCTGGAGGGGTAAGTATCATGAGTTTATCTAAGGAATGTTGTTATGCGTGTTTTGCTTACGGGTGGTACCGGGTTTATTGGTGAGGCCCTGGTTCCTGCACTGCTGGAGAAAGGGTACACCGTTTGCGTACTTAGCCGTCGGCCTGCGCCGGCTGAATCAGCGAAGGTCGAGTATGTTCAAACGCTGGATGCCATCACCGAAAGCATCGACGCAGTTATAAACCTGGCCGGTGCTTCCCTGGCGGCAAAACGTTGGAGTGTCGCGTACAAAAAAGAAATCGTTGGTAGTCGTCTGGAGTTGACCCGAGAGTTGGGAGAATACTTTCGCAAGTCAGGAGATGCCCCTTCCGTTTGGCTCAATGCCAGTGCTATCGGCTATTACGGCTCTCGCGGCGACGAGGAGCTCAATGAGTCCTCAACGGCTGGAGAGGGCTTTTCCGCGCAGCTTTGTCGGGATTGGGAGGCCGCAGCTGCAGAGGCCGCCGGTGATGCAAGGCTGTGCCTTATGCGGCTAGGCGTTGTCCTGGACGCCGGGGGCGGGGCTTATCCCCAAATGGCTCAGCCATTCAAAATGGGATTGGCGAACTGGATTGGCGATGGCCGACAGTGGCTTAGTTGGATACACCGCGATGATGTGGTCTCGGCGTTTTGTTACGCCTTGGACAACGCCGAGATCATGGGCCCGCTGAACGTCACGGCGCCGAACCCGACCACCAGTCGAGGATTTTGCGACGCGATGCGAATGGTTCATCGAACGCTGCTCGCGCTGCCCATGCCCGGATTTGTGATGCGAGCCATGGTGGGTGAAATGGCCGACGAACTGCTCGTCAGCGGACAGAGAGTTTTACCCGCCAGCTTAGAGGTCTCGGGCTTTAGCTTTGCACTTCCCACCCTAAATGCAGCACTTGAAGCAATAGAGTCATAACAGCGAGGTCTGTTAGCCAATCCCCCAGGGAATTGGCTTGTCAGTTGGCTGCGTCGATGTAGTCCGAAAACGCAGCGCGTATACGCTCGTTACCGCTCAGCTTCTTTAGTGCCGCACGCTCCAGCTGGCGAACCCACTCTCGGCTTACGGACATACGGTCAGCGATCTCTGCTCTGGATAGAGGCGGGCCGTCGTGAAGACCCCAGCGTGCGATGACGACCTCACGCTCTGCTTGATCCAGTCCCTGCATTTCTAAAATCAGTCGGTCGTGGAGGGATTCGGTTTCTGCTTCTGCCTCTGACGCCCCAAAGGGACCACCGCTGATAGTATCCAGTAGGGTACCGTCATCATCGTCGTATTGCGGAGCATCCAGTGATACGCCGAGATTGCGAAGTTGCAGCAGGTCACGCGTTTTCTCAAGGCTCAAGCCCGCAGCGTTTGCCAGAGCGGCATCACCGGGCTCTTCTCCCGTGCGCTGCTTTTCTGTAATGCGCAGACGATAGAGTTTATTGACCTGCTCCTGGACGTGAGTGGGATAGCGAATCAACCCACCCGTGTCACCCACGTGCCGTCGGATGGCCTGGGTGATCCAGTTGAAGCAGTAGGTACTGAACCTAAATCCCTTGCTGTGATCGTATTTCTCAGCGGCACGAATCAGACCCAGGGTACCTTCCTGAATGAGATCCAGGTAATTCACTCCTTTTCCTCGATAGCGGCCCGCAATGGAGTAAACAAGACGCAAGTTGTGCATAGTCAGCGTATCTCGGGCATCAGAGTAGCGCTCTAGGCACTCTATGAGCTCATCGCGCAATGGCGCACTAAGAGACTCTTTGGGCCGCTTGTCCGTATGTGTCCAGAAGGTTCCCCACTGCTGAAGCGCGTCCGCAACGCTGTCTTGAAGAACCACGCCATCTATTCGTAAGACGACGGTCGCAATGCCAACCACCAGACTGGCCGGTAACTCGAGATCACTCATCCGCTGATCCAGGGTGCGCGTTGTTCGGTTTTTTTGCAGTGCCGTGTGGAACGCTTCCATGCGATCCGCCTGTTTACCGTCAGCCATGTAGCTGGCTAATTCCCGGCGAAGGATGAAGTGGTGCTCCCGATTTGAGAAGTAGGCGATATCCAGCGGGGTGAGAGCGGTGTTGCTGCTCCAGGTGCGCAGGTAGTGTCGGGATACCGAGCTATGTGTCAGCAGCTTTTGTATTGCGTTCACGGCCGACCATTTATCACCATCAATGGTCTTTTCCTGATCTGCGGTGAGCAGCGGATACCGCCGCGCCTCGGAGAACAAACGCTCCAAATCCCGGTCTTCAGTTTCTACAGCAAGCGATTGCAATGGGTATACCTCGATGACTTGATCTCTAGGTATACGGCAGCTTGTCGCGGTTTGGATACCTCTAAATGCGAATTGTCCGGGTATCTCTGCGACAAAAAATAGACACAGGGGCTGCCTGCTGAGATCTAGTACAGCTTTTGTCGCGTAACTACCCTGAATTCTATCGAGATCGCCCTATGAACGCAGCGCTGTTTGAACCCCGTCCACTCTATGGTATCGGCACCGTAGCCCGCCTCACAGGGCTGAAGCCCGACACGCTCCGAGTCTGGGAGCGCCGTTACGGTTTAGGCGCCAGTCATAAGTCAGCGACGGGGCGTCGCCAGTACACCCAGTCTGATCTTGAGCATCTACAGCTCATAGCGTCTCTGGTGGGTGATGGTGCACGGATAGGCGAGATAGCCAAGTCGGAGCGGAAGACGCTGGAGCTGTTACTGCGCCAGCGCGGCGTGCGGGCACGCAATGACGATGCCGCAATCAAGCCACGAGCGGTCTTCGTCGGCGTTGCTCTATGCGACTGGTTGGACAAACACCAGGGGTGCGTGAGTAATGTGAATGCCCATCTGGCGCGTACCGAGCTTGCAGAGATTAGCGTTGGGGCTTTTGAAGCCTTGGAGCACACCGATGTGTTAGTGGTTGAATGCGGTTCTCTGGGAAGTGCGCAGGTTGCACGGTTGCAGGAGCTTCAAAAATCCAAGCTGGCATCTCGAATAATCGTCGCGTATCGCTTTGGAAACAGTCACTGGCTCGAAGAGCTTCAGAAGTCCGAAATCGCCGTTATGAGCTTTCCCCCGGATTCTGGGCAACTCGCTTTTGAAATAGCGCGAGGGGTTGCTGAAGCGGCAGTACACGTTGGCGAAACCAATCTGGGTGAACTCATGTCCGGCAAAGAGCGGCAGTTTAACGCGGCAGAGTTGTCAGCCGCGGCCAATCTGAAAAGCACGCTCGATTGCGAATGTCCCAAACACATTTCTGATCTCATAACGGCGCTGGCGAATTTTGAAGAGTATTCGGCTTCTTGCTCTATTGATAACTGGCACGATGCAGCAGTGCATTCCTGCATCTACGCTTACACAGGGCAAGCGCGGCATCTTATGGAGAAGGCCTTGCAAGCAGTTTTAGAAGATCGCGGGGTCGAGTTCAAAGCAGAGCTCAATCGACAGGCAGCCGCGGTAGGGGGGTTACGCGATGTCGGCTGATGCTCCCCGCTTACCCTGCCGAGGATGCACGGCAAGTTGCGCCAACTATGCCCATTGCAATGGCAAACCCTGGCTTATGCGTAATCAGATTCTTGCGTCTTCAGCCTTGGCTGGCCTCAGCGCTTCTGGGAGCAAGCCGAGAAAAGCCGGCGAGTCCTTGGCGGTGTAAGCCCAGAGAATTACCGGGGCGAGGGGCGGCACCATGAGAGTCGAAAACTGATAGAGCAGGGCGATAGCGTCGCTAGGAGGTACTGCCTCGTTGTCCATGAAATGGCTGCCCAAGCCCAGCATCAAGTCCTTGAGCGCTGTGCTGATTAAGCCGAGAGCCAATAGAGCCCAAAGTCCCAGAAGACACCAGGCAAACTTCTCCCAGCTCGCGCGCATCGGCGTTGCGAAGTGTAGGGCGGCAAAAAAGGGAATTGAGTAGGAGAGCGTGCGGGTATTGATCGTATACCCCAGCTGATTTCCTGCGGCTGCGGCACTCATAATGCGTCCGCCATCTTCTCCGAAGTTCGCCAAGATCAGCATGTCCGTTCCCTGCAGATTGATGCTGGCAATGGTGTTTCCAAGCCATCCGAGCAGCACAGGCTCAACCACTAACAGAGCGGGGGCGGCGACAAAGGCTCCCAGAAAGTGCCATGCGACAAAACATGCCGGTAACAGTGCGAACACCGCGAGGGCAAAGCGCAGTAGGGGACGCTTTTCCAGGAAGATAATCACGCGGGGGCTGGTTCGCTTCGGGTGAGGTACCGCAGGTACAGCATGAACACCACCAGGACATCTAGCATGATGAGTACGGGCCATAGGTATAGATGGGTCCACGTAAACGCATCTATGTTCCACTGTCCCAAATAGAACAGACTAATGATGCGGGCGATGTTCATGACCTGAATCGCCAAAAAACCCAGCAAAATAGCCACAGCTTTGCGCTTGGCGCTGGCCGGGAACGCCAGTACACCGGCAATGAGAACGATAGCTGCTTCGACGCCATTGCAACCCGCTTCTATGGATACAGCAAATCCCGTCTGGGTGTGGCTGATAATCCTGCCGCTGGCGCGAACGTGCTCATCAAAGGGAATAATGATTGCTGCGCTGACATCAGCCAGCCACCCCGTGAACGGTTGAATGACGGCGGCCTGCACGGGGTCAAGCAGTTCCAGAGTGAACAAACCAAGAAGAATAGCGGTAAACAGAATCACAAATCGGCGCATATCTTACGGCTCAGAATTCCCGGACGGACTCGATACTTAGCGCAGGGACTGCACAAAAATTAGCAAAATAATTGCGGGGCATACCAGGCGTAAGTGCCAGGGCCAAATCTTCCAGAACCAACCTTCGGCAATCTCAGGGGCTCCCTTTTTGAGTTCAGCCAGGACTGAGTCACGATGCCATATCCACCCAACGTAGATACAGAACACAAAGCCCAGGAGTGGTTGGCTATACCGCGTAGTGAACGCGATCACCAATCCAAACAAAGTCCCAAAATTCAACAAAATGACCAAGCTAACCAAGGCGATTGCAAAGCCGATGCCTGTGACCGCTTTAAGACGCCCCACACCGTGATTCTCTATGGTGTAGGCCACCGGTACCTCTAGCATGGAGATCGATGAGGTAAGCGCTGCAATGCTCATCAAGAAAAAGAAGGTCAGCGAGACCACTCCGCCGGCCATCCCCATATTCGAAAACAGTTCGGGAAGCACTGTGAAGATCAAAGTGTCTTCAGAAAGCAGTGTGCCGTTGGCTGCAAAGATCTCGACCCCGTTGTTGAGTGCAACATACATCGCAGGTAACACCAGAAAGCCGGCGAGTACGGCAATGCCAATGTCGACGGCCGTTACCATGCCTCCTGCGACCGGCAGATTCTCTTTGTCACTGATGTAAGAGCCGTAAATCAGCATGGTGCCAACGCCCAACGACAACGAAAAGAAAGCCGATCCCAGGGCCTTGATGATCAACTGTGGCGAGAGCGCGCTTTCAAAGTCCGGCATTAGATACACCCGCAGTCCCTCGCTCGCGCCGTCAAGGGTAAGCACATACGCTACCAGTGTAAAGAGAGTGATGAGCAACAGGGGCATAAGGCGGCTCGACCAGCGTTCAATACCGTCACGAACGCCCGCAGAGATGATTGCGATGGTGAGCCCCATGAACAGCATCATGAATATGACGTTGCGCGACAGTGAAAAGCCTACGAGCCACTGCGCCGCGCCGTCTTCGCCCAAGAGGGCTGCCAGTGAAGCTAAACAATGAGCAATCATCCATCCCGCGACAATGGCATAAAAACTTAGAATCAGGCTTGCGACAATAAATCCGACAATACCTGCAGTTGCTCCTATGTGTTGGAATACTGCTTTGTCGCTGGTGCCCTTGAGCGCAGTAACAGCGTTAGCGTGGGCATGACGCCCAAGAACCAGTTCAGCCATCAGTGCCGGATAGGCTAGTACAAAGGCCAATAGAAGATAAACAATAAGAAACGCGGCGCCACCGTTGCTGGCAGCCTGAGTGGGGAAGCCCCAGATGTTTCCCAGACCTACGGCACTGCCTGCAGCCGCCATGATGAAGCCAAAACGTGAAGAAAACTCGCCCCGAGCCTGCGCCATTTTTGTTGTAGATTCCTAGCTTGGAGGCAGCGAGTGTAGCACGGCGCAAACGCACAGAGTTGCTCAGTATCCCGGTGTTGTGCAGGGGCGATTAAGATCGTCCGGACCGTCTAGACCAAAGAGTTTCAGGGTCAGGCTGGGGAGGAGCAGTAGGGCTTGGGCCGACAAATCAGCGCTGGCCTGCAGTGCAGAAACGCTAAGTTCAGGGTTGTTTAAATCCCCTCCAAGACGAACAGCGCTGGGAAACTGGATTGCTCGAGATTTTGATCGAGGCTCGATCCGTACATCCAGGGAGTTTTGGGGCAGGTCGATAGATGCTTTACCCGTCGCCAGCATGCGAGGTGTTTCAATGTAGAGGCTATCGCTGCGTGCTACGCCACCCTTGATATCAAATTGAGCCATGCTGCAGTCGAAGGTTGTGGTCTTTTCGGCAGCGCCTTTTACCAACCATGCGAGAAGATTACTCATGAGCAGGTCGTAGGCTGCGCCACTGACCGTGACATCACTGAGCGCTGTGGACATGCGGCCCTGAAGATTGCTTCGCCATGCATCACTGTTAGTTCCCCGCGTTACAAGCCCCCCCTGAAAGCTAAGAGAGCCGGTAACAGTTTGCTGCAGCCCAAGGTCTTTGGTGAGCGCTCCCAGAGGGACTCTAATACCTCGTCCAGCGAAGCTGATCGCGGGCGGCGTCACCGTGCTATCGATACTGCCACGCGCAATGAGTTCTCCGTCGCCATAGCGTGTATCCAGTTCTCGAAGTATGAGTCGTCCAGGCTCTGCATCCAAAGCCAGGCTCAGGTCTGCAAGCTCTGTCATGGGGCCTGTCACTGTACCGCTGCGCAGCGTTAATGAGAGGGGGAACTCCGGTAGTGATCTATTGAAGCTTTGAATGTCTGTGGTTTGATCCATCGCGTGAGTGTCCTGGCCCGTGTCGCGCAGAACAAAGTCGCTCAAATGAAGTGTCGGGGTGTAAAAGTCGATGGCCAGGCGCTCTAGCCTTCGGCGGTCAACATCGCCGCTCAAAACCCCCTGAATGTGGGTGCTCCCCATGGTGATGTCCGAGAGCATAGTCAGGTAGCCGGGTCGAAGGCGCATGCGGGCTTGGACTTTTTGAGGCGCACTTGCCAGGGGACTGATGGCGTCCCAGGCTCGCTCATCGCGTGCGCGTAAGCGCAGGTCAAGATCGGCGGAGATGTCCTCATCAAACAGGTCTGCCGTACCGTGCACCTCGGCAACGATGCCAGGAAAGACGTCGCCCGTGAGATGCACCTCGGAAAGACGAAGGGTATCCGCGGCGCGTAATAAGAGGGCTTCTCCGTTTATCGGTCCCAGGTTTACGGGCAGCTGGACATCGAAGGTTTCCAGTAGGGCTGAGGATAGAAACTCATCGAGATCTACCTTTATAGCAAGTCCCCGGGCGCGAGGCAGGTCGGCTATCGCTCCGCTGGCACTAAGAGTCCCCGGGCCTTGCCTGTCTGTCACTTGCAGTTCTATGACCGGAGCTGAAAAAACATTCTCTCGCCACAACAGTCGGCTTTTGCCGTTAACGCTGAACTGTCTGTTTGTTACTAGCAACTCATTGAGGTCAATACGGAGCTCATTCGCGTTGCCCTGCGCTGTCCCGGTAAAAGTAGCGGTCGCTCCGGTCAACCCGGTTGTGTCGGCTAAGTCTTTAGCCAGCGATCCTGTGCTTACTAAGAGTTCACCCAGATCGCCTATGCGGCCATCGACTTTTACGCGCGCGGTTTGTTCGGGGGACAGGCTGCCAAGTTCGGAGAGCTGCAGTGTTTGAGACTGGCTCGTGAGGCTCAGTCGGGTGTCTCCCAATCCGTAGAGGACGAGTGCAGCTCGCTGGATCAGTGGTGCCTCAAGGGACCCCGCAATATCCATTTCTACTTCGCTACGCAAAAGGATTTGGCCGAGAGCACCCTCCAGTGGTACCAGCGCATCCATTTCCTGCGCAGAGCCTTTGGCCCTGAGTTTCAAGCTGATTTCATCGGCTTGGAGCTTTTCGATCTGTCCGTGAGCTGTAAACTCGTAAGCGTCGTTATTGCTCAGTCCAATCTCATCCAGGGACAGGGTATAAGTGCTGAGATCACCGTTGAGGGTTCCTTTCACCGAGAGGTTTCCGGCAAAGGGATACGCATTGGCATCGAGCGCGCCCAGAAAATCACTGACGCGTTCATAGCGTCCCTCCACGCGGAGCTCGTAGCGCAGGTCCGCAGCGACAGCGTCCACGTAACCAGCAGCGCGCAGTTGAGAATCTTCTTCCAGGCCAGAAATCAGAGCGTCCAGCTCCAGTCGGTGACTGTCGCCGCGGGTTTTCCAAATTGCCTGGGCATCCAACAGGACGCTTCTATTGGCAACACTTGCTGCGGCGTCGAGGTCTATGCTGCCAGCAAGGTTTCTGCTCGCCCGCACGTCGTAGAGTGGGAAGATCCACAAGGTCTCGCTTTGCGATATGAGATGCACCGATGCTATGTCGATGCTCTTTGGCAGCCGAGAGAGTGGAGCGAGGAGGGCTTCCATATCAATGGGAGCGTCACTGCTTTCATCATCGAGATAGTAGGTGACGTTGTCAGCGCTAAACTCACCTCGGGTAATGTCCCCCAGCAGCAGTTCGCGAAGCGACATGGCGAGACTGGCGCGCTGGATAGAGATCAGGGGTGGACCTCGCTCCTTGCTGTAATTGACCAGCAAAAGTTCTGCCTGAAACTCAAAGGGTGCCCACTGCAGTCTGGGAGATGCCAGCTCCAGGGTGTAAGGCGAGAAAGCTTCGGTAGCTCTCATCAGTACGCGTAGGGTAAATTCCGGGGAGGCTCGCATAGTCGCCGTGAAGGCAGCTACCGCCACCACTACGGCAAGAGTAAAAGTCAGCACAAAGCGAGAAAGCGTCACAGAATTCGCAGCAAGCGGGTCAGTGATTGGAGTCTAGCACCGTGATAGGAAAAATTAGCCCCAAGGGTGGCACGTCGGCGCGATCTGCATGCTAAAATCGCGCGCCTCACGACGCGCTACGCCCGGGTGGTGAAATTGGTAGACACAGGAGACTTAAAATCTCCCGACTATTGCAGTCGTGCCGGTTCGATTCCGGCCTCGGGCACCATATATACCCTTTCTTTATAGTTCCAACCGATATAGCTCTGTTTAGATTTTTGCTCGCTCGGTTTACGAAAAATCGGCGATGCACAATTTGCTCAAAGATACGGCACTTGATGTTGCCTGCCATGCCTTAGAGTGTCGGGGGCTTTGCTGTCTGCAATACGCCGCCCAAGGCGAATCCAGACAGTCTGATGGCTCGCTAGTTTGCTATTAGGTATTGCGATGGGCTTTGCTGTCGCCGAGCTGCTTATTGACCCAGTTACTATCTTAGTGTCAACCACTGGCATCTATGTTTAGAGAACCCCAAATCCGTAACTTCTATGTGTAACGAAAAGAGCGTACTGTCGATAGGTGTAGGGCAACGGCGTAGTTAATTTGCAGATCGATGTTTAACTGCCTTACCCCCGCATAATAGGAACGACAATGACAAAAACAAACGATCCGGACAGTTCGACGGTGAACTTATCAGATAGCGAAGGAGAAGCGAATTCACGACGCGGGTTCCTGAAAATAGGCGCAGGGGTTTTGACCACCGGCGCAGCGGGAGTCCTAACACCGCTTTCAGCGGTGGCAGACGATTTTAGTCGCAGCGATGCAGATTCCTCGGTTAGAAAACAAAGAGGGCCTAACAGACGCTCCATCGAAGCTCACTCCATCCGGGAGAGCGCAGCCGACCAGCACCTGTCCTACACCAGCGGGCTGGGCACACAGCTGGACAATGACGACGAGCAGCGATACGCCGACGAG
This sequence comes from Congregibacter sp., assembly GCF_965662665.1. Lineage (NCBI taxonomy): Bacteria > Pseudomonadati > Pseudomonadota > Gammaproteobacteria > Cellvibrionales > Halieaceae > Congregibacter > Congregibacter sp. The sequence goes on from NZ_CBFIIF010000020.1 coordinate 10,458, forward strand.
CACTACTACGCAAGTTTCACGAAAACGCTGCCCAGTAATGAGTATGGCGAAGTTGTTCCTGAGGCATTTGAAGCATTGCAGACTGCAATGCGTACGGGTGAGCGCGCCGACTTTGATGCTATTGAGCTTGACCAAGATGCAGCACGCACCCTTGCTAATCCCCAGGGGGCGTTCCGGTATGAAGTCGCCGGACTGGACAGTCACGCTACCCGCATGCCGCCTTCGCACAGTTTTCGAAGTGCAGAGCTGGCAGGCGAGATGGGGGAGGTCTATTGGCAGGCGCTGACCCGTGATGTGCCGTTTAGTCAATATGACAATCATTCGTTGCTATGGGACGCAGTGTACGATCTCAATGTTTTCTCCGTGACTCCCGGTGTAGGCGGTAGCGTGGATTCCAGCACTATTTTTCGCGGAGAGACGCCGGGCGACCTGGTGGGGCCTTACATCAGTCAGTTTCTCTGGCAGCCCTTCAGCTTTGGTCCCATTGACGTCGTGCAGCAATACGAGGCGGGTTTGGCCGGTGTCGACTTCATGACGGACGGGAGCAACTGGCTTAACGTACAGCGTGGTGGGGCGCCCGGGGAGTTGCTTTCCTTCGGCCCTAAACGTTATATCAATGACAATCGAGCTCTGTCCGAGTATGTGCATCGCGACGTGCTTTACCAGGCGTATCTTAATGCCGCCTTGATCATCCTTGGGTACGGCGGTAACGCTATTGACTCCGGCAACCCCTACTTCAATGGGTCCACTGACAACCAGGGCGCATTTACCAGCCTCGGTGGTCCCTTTGTCATCGATCTGGTCAGTACCGCTGGTAACCTGGCTCTCAGCGGAGCCTGGTTTCAAAAGTGGCGCGTACATCGTTTGCTGCGCCCCGAAGCCTACGCTGGCCGGGTACACTTCGAAATAGAATCTACTCGCGATTACGAGCTTCATCGCGATATTCTGAACTCGGCTGCGCTCTCTAAGCTGTACGACCAGCAAGGCACTTACTTCTTGCCGTTGGCATACACCGAAGGCTCGCCAACGCATCCGTCCTACCCAGCAGGTCATGCCACTGTGGCAGGTTCGTGCGTCACCGTACTCAAGGCGTTCTTTAAGGAGGATTTTGTGATTCCGAATGCCGTGGTTTCAGACGACTACGGTTCACAGCTCTTAGATTATTACGCTTCCGATCTTACCGTAGGAGGCGAATTGAATAAGCTCGCTAACAACATAGCAATTGGTCGCGATGCAGCTGGGGTGCATTATCGGCAGGATGGCGTACAAGGTCTTGCGGTTGGTGAGCAGCAGGCGATAGCGCTGTTACAGGACAAGTCGCGAACATTACATGAGGCTGGCTTTGATGGCTTTACCTTGACTAAGTTCGACGGCAGGCGCATCAACATTAAGGATGGACAAGTAACTTTAGTCTGACGCTTTGCAAGTGAGTTTTGCGAAAACCGCACAAAGCCCGTTCTGACGGGCTTTGTGTTTTTTGGGCTTTCGCCTAGGAGCTGCCCATCAACCTGGTGCTTACCTCACTCATTTGCGAGATTCGAGAGAGCCTGCTCGTAGCCTTCCAACAAAGCCACCTCCATTTGCAGCAGCATGCCGAAGAAAGAGCCGAACTGCTCGATGAAAACCTCGTTGTCGAGCTCTATTCTATTGACGGTCTTCAGTGGGCGAGCCCTGATCGTCAGTGTCTACTTCAGCGCGATCAATCGTTTCAGCATTGTTTTCGTGAATCCGGGTTAGGTCCTCCAAGTTGGACTCTAACTCCAGGGCAACATTAGCCAACGCCGTTTCTGCGAGTTGGGCATACTCGCGCTCTTGCTGCCACTCACTGACACCTAGCGCCAACATGACCCCAAGTACGATAGAAAACACTTCAAGAAGAATGGTTTTTAATGATCTAGGATCTTTCATTCGCCCAGCCCACTGATAAGCGACGTTGATCAGTGCAGTCTACCTGTACCGTTGCACCCTGAGAATCACACGATGCAGACTGCCCGCAATTGGCAGGCTATATCGACCAACTACCACCTTGAGGTGTTAGCGGCCGAATAGGGATGGCCGCTTTCGCTTAATTTGCGTCAGCAATAAAGCTAGGCTCAAAATTTTAGCGACGTGCTAAAACAGATACTGTCGGATGTGGCCTCAAAGCAAAACACAGCCACAGTTTTTTACGCGACTTCATTACTCCGCTGGCAGGTATTCGGAGCCGATGGGTGCTCCCCGCAGGCCCACCTCAAGTGCTGCTGAGATCTCGGGGTGTATCCATGCCATGTTGCTTTTAAACCAATCTCGTGAAAAACGGCTGGGGAGTAACTCAGGGGCGTCCCGCGTGAGCTCCTCAACGAGGCTTGCTTTGAGCTCTGAGCCAACCTCAGCTTGACCGAATTCCGCAGTAATGAAGTCGTGCATGTATCGGAAAATAAGGCTTTGGTAATAAGCGTCTAATTATAGCTTGTCGGTCAGGGTCAGCTCGTCAGGATTCGTGAGGGATTTGGCTACAGTGTTAAGTACACCGGATTCGACTTCAGAAATTGCGGCTTGTGTCCAAAGATTAAAGGCACTAGAAGCCATTTGCTGACTCGCTATCCTGTTGGACTCGCTCACTTGGTAGCCGACCATCAGCAGACCGATGATTGCTCCGACTGTTGCAAGTGTCTGCAAGTAGTCATTCAAGTTTGAAAGATTCATGAGTCCCTCCTGAAATTAATTTCAGCTCGTATCACTTCCCCCCTGACGCGTCTAGCCAGTTACAGATGGGAGACTGAAGAGTAGCGGCTTTGCACTGTGATGGTAGCGTCAGTCAGCGAAGCGCAGTAACAGGGAGGAGCCGATGTATGCTTTTAGACTGTGTGTCTGTCCGCATATTTGTTTGTCGTCACCACCCAGGCAAATCGCTACGTGGTGGAAGTGCTGCTGGGTAAAGCGCGCCTAAACGCGTAACCCGATTAGACCGATCTAGTCATTTCCTATTGGGCTGCCTAAAACCGATTGCCGCTGATTTTCCTGCGTGATTGTTTGCGCTTGTTCCTGAATGCGGTCTTTTTCAGACTTTCTTATACAAACCTTGCGGGCAATACGCGTTCCTGATGGAATATAGTTCTCACAGATGAGTGGGTCATCGGAATCTGCTTGAGCGACCGCATTGGCAGCAGCGCTGCTATTGCCGACAGAAGAGCCGCTGGTCGATGAACAGGCAGAAACAGTTGCTACGATCGCGAGCATGCTTAGGCTGAGTATTAGTTGGCGCATTGGGGTGTCCATAGTTAGCGTCTCTGCTCGCAGTATCACCTAAATCGCTCTAAATGCGAAAGAGTTAGGGATCTTGCCGATTGTCGCTCCATCAATTTCAGACCATGCGCACGCCGTTGTTCCCGTAAAGGCTCCGGAACAATTCGGTCGTGTTGCGGGTCATAAATCCTGTGAGTTATGCGAATTATTTGAGCATTGAGCCGACGATTGGACCTGCAAAGTCCTTTAGGGGCTTGTTGTTCGCACTACTCGTGTCGCTGCTACTCCATGCACTTTTATCGGTCTACTTCCGTGACCGATGGGCGACGACTGAGCGTTTTCCTACAGAGAGCATGGTTCCAGCGTCACTTGAGATTCGATTGACCTCGGCGAGGCCGAAGGTTTTACCTGGCGTAAGCCAAGAACGGCATACTGATGGGATACAAGATGACGGGGAGGGCAATCCAGCGACTGAGGAATCTGCACAGAGGGCTGTTGTGTCTCATCAAACAAACACGGACCGCAAGGGGGTGCTTGCAAATCGGCATGTTCGGGATCTTGATCTTTCAATACCGCTGACCGACGAAAGCCCCCAAAAGATGACTCGCTCAGGCCGTTCTACCACGGTGTTTGACCCGCATCTCGCACAATCGCTTGAGGCCCACGGTCAGCGACACAGCGCGGCGGCGTCCGCCAGCATACAGGAGGATTCGGGCGCCTCCTTTGTCGGAGGACGATGGCAGTCCTTCGTAAAGATCGGCAAATTGTGTTTCGAGGTCATCGAAGCCGATCCATTGGATAGCTTGAGCACTGACCAATGGTTTCCTCGGGACTGCGGCTGAATAGCGATCTTCGAAGCCGCAGTGATCAATAAGCGTCAATGTCGTGCTTTTGAAGCTCATAACTGTCACGCTTAAGCCCAGCAGCTAGCAGAGCAAAGTAGCGGTCCAAAGCGCAATGTCTGAAAAATCAATTCCAATTAATCTCGTACTGGGGAGCGGTGGCGCCCGTGGACTTACCCACATTGGTGTCGTAAAAGTCCTTGAGGAGCGAGGCTTTCATATCCGATCTATCACCGGCTGTTCTATGGGGGCTCTGGTCGGCGCTCTATGGGTTAGTGGCCATCTGAACGAGTATGATAAGTGGGTGCGTCAACTGACGCGCTGGGACGTGTTTCGCTTTCTGGATATCTCCTTGCTCGGTCGCGCTGGCATGGTGAAAGGGGACAAACTCATGGAGCGCCTCGAGGATTGGCTTGGAGGCGTGCAGATGGAGTCGTTGCCGGTACCGCTAACCGTAGTAGCAGCGGATATCGCAAGTCGCAAAGAAGTGTGGATTTCCCAGGGAGATTTGTTAGAAGCGGTGAGAGCCTCTATCGCCGTTCCCGGTGTATTTACCCCGCTGGTCAAACACGGTCGCGTGTTGGTCGATGGAGGCATTCTCAATCCCCTGCCCATTCCGCCGGCGCGCATGGACGGAAGCACAATTACCGTTGCGGTTAGTCTGAGTGGAAGAGAGGTGTTGCATCCCATGGGCAATGAGCCTTCAGGCGATACTGATGCGACGGAGCTGCAAACCTCCGGCGTCACTACTCAAAGAGACGATGGAGAGCTGACGGAGGATCCCCATTCCGCGATCGATGGCTTTCTCGACAATCTGCAGCGTTTTTTTGGACGCGATTCAGACGTTTCTAACAGGTCGTCCTCGAACGGAATAGGTGAGGAGAAGCAGGGCGACGTTCGCTCGCCGCCTCAGCAGGCCTCGGCCACCGTCGTGCCGGCGCTTACCGATGTGATGTTGGGCATGTTTAACACGATGCAAGACACTATCGCTCGTCATCAGCTTGCGGGAAATCCGCCGGATATTCTCATTGATATCCCCTGTAACATTTGCGAGTCTCACGAGTTTCATAGAGCCAGTGAACTTGTTCCGGCTGGAGAATATTGGGCTCGCAAGGCACTGGACGAACAGCGCGAGAGATTCAGTTAACAATCTGCACTCATAGAATAAACGGGAGAGTAAATGCAGGAAGCACTCACCACGATGCTGCGCATGCAGGATCGCATGAATACTCGGGTCCACCCTGAATGGATTTCACAAAATTTCGCCTGGCACCGAGCCATCTGGGTCGAGTGCGCGGAGTTAGTGGATCATCATGGTTACAAGTGGTGGAAGCATCAGGATCCGGATCTGGAGCAGGTCCAGCTGGAGGTCATCGATATCTGGCACTTTGGTATGTCTGCTTACTTTCGTCAGGACTCGACCGCAGAGCAGTTGGCCGCAGAGATTATGGAAAGCTGGCCGAGCCCAGCGACTGAGTTATCTGTGCTTGATTCGGCTGAGGCCCTTGCCGCAGTCGCCGCGGGAGAAAAGCGGTTCTGTATTGCCTCGTTCGCATCGCTACTGCGCGCCGCCTCTTTAGACTTTTCTGGTTTGTGTCGCCAGTATCTCGGAAAAAACGTGCTCAACTTTTTCCGCCAGGATCATGGATACAAGGATGGCAGCTATCGCAAACTATGGGACGGACGAGAAGACAACGAGCATCTCATGGAGCTCCTTGCCGACATCGACACCGGGTCTGCTGATGCCGAGGCGCAACTCTATGACGCGCTTTCTACGCGCTACGCAGCGACTGCATAGCCAATGACGGCCGCTGACGATAGTCGACTGTCTACTTCAGCGCTGGCCAAGCGTTTAAAGCTGCCTATACAGCAACTGTTTGTCACATTGCGCGACTACGGATGGATCGACCGCCGCGGCAAGAGTTGGGCGTTGACCGCGAAGGGAGAGCTTCAGGGCGGCGCTTATTTACAGAGTCAGCGTTTTGGTACCTATATCGTTTGGCCTGAGTCCCTGTTGGAGCATCCGCTTCTCACAGCAATTGAGAGTAATCAGCGTATAACCCCCGGTGGTATGCAGCGCTATTATCCGCACCTTGGAGCGCGACAGATAAATCGCAATTTCGCCGAGCTGGGGCTGCTCAAGTTGTCTCGTCGCGGCCTGGAGCTTACTAGTCTGGGAGAGCGCTTTGGAGGCAGGCAGGAACGAGACGAAGACAACGGCCTATTACTGGTCACCTGGCCTCATGAGATTGTCGATAACCTCGTGGTGCACCGGGAGTTGACTCGTCTGCTTGGAGACGGGTTCTCCCTTGAGACTTCGGCTCCCTTAGCGACACCCGAGGTGGCAACGGCAAGCGATACCGTGGCACCGGATCTCTTTGCTCACACTGACGATCAGTCCTTATCTGCTGCTGCGCCCCCAGAGCCTCCAGCGTTACGCTGTGGCCTTGACGGTCATACGGTAGACAGCCTGTTGCAGCTGAGGGTCTGCGACTGGCTCTACGAAGCGCAGTTTGCTCATGCGCGCGATCGCAGGCTGCCGGTAGAAGAAGAGCTTACTGCTGACTTCTATGTGCCTGCCTTGGGGCTTTACATCGAGTGCTGGGAGCGTGACGTTCCCACAAGCGCGCTGACGCGACGACTTCGCACGCGAGAGGTTTGCCGGGAGCTAGATCTGGCCTATCAGGAGATCGCTGCTATAGATATCGAACGCGTTGATGACGTGCTAACCAAGTGCGTAGCCGCGCTGTCCTAGTACTTACTTACAGCTGCTGAGTCACATCTGCTGACTTACAATTACAGCCTTACAATTGCTGTCTTAGAACAGATGACTTACGACTCGCAAGCGGATTTACCGCTGCTTTAACAGTACTGCGCTTTCTATGTGCTGCGTGTAAGGGAACTGATCAAACAGCGCAAAGCTGTGCACTGAGTGTGTATTGTTTAAGTCCTGGATGTTTTGCTTCAGCGTGGTCGGATTACAAGACACGTATAAAATCGTATCAAACTGACGAACGCACTCGAGCGTTGCTGAATCAAGACCTGCTCGTGGCGGATCTACAAATACCGTGCGAAGCTCATAGTCACTCAGCGGCTGGGGTAGGGCCGCAAGCCGTCGAAACTCCCGGTCACCGGCCATTGCCTGACTGACTTCCTCCGCGCTCAGACGCACTACCTGGACGTTATCGATGCCGTTGTTTTGGAGGTTTTCAAGCGCGGCTTTTGTTCCGCTCTTAGCAAGCTCGGTGGCGATTACATTGGGGTATTGGGAGGCCAGGGGCAGTGTGAAGTTACCGTTGCCGCAGTAGAGTTCCAGTAAATCGCCGGGACATTCTCTGGAATGCTCCCAAGCCCAGTTCAGCATTTTTTGATTCACCGGTGCATTGGGCTGCACAAAGGACTGCTCGTATTGGCGATAGTGGTACCAACGGCCATTGACACAAAATTGATCGCTTACAAAGTCCTGCCCAATCACCCTTTTTTGTTTGCGACTACGCCCTACAAGGGAAATGCCAAACTCCGCTGCCAGCTGATAGGCTTCCTGTTCCCACTGCTCATCGAGCGGACGATGATAGATCAGGGTCACCAAAAGTTCGTTGGTGGTAGTGGCCATGAACTCCGCCTGAAAGAGCTTTTTACGCAGAGCGGGTCGCGGTTTCAGGTAATCCCGCAATCGAGGCATAAGCTCCCGAATGGGAGCAAGCGCTGGAGCAAAGTCCTCAATGACGACCGGCGTGCGTGGATCGGCTGGATCAAACATCACGTAGTTGAGATCGTCCTCGTCGTGCCACACTCTAAACTCAGCGCGCACACGATAGGACTCAGCTGGCGATGAGAAGCGGTCGGCGACCGGGGGGGAGAGCGCCAACAGGTCTTCTTCGACGTGCGCACACTTTTGTGCAAACAGCGTTTCGTAGTTTTCGGGGTCGGTTTGCCAGGGCAGCATTGTTAAAGACAGTTCGCGGGCTTTGGGAGGCCGGCAATCTTACTCGCTATCTTCGCCGGTGAGCCGGGAAACAGCTTTAGAAGATAAATACTGCGGCCTTTCTCGTCGCCAAGTCGGATTTTGCAGAACTTTACCAGGGCGCGCATAGCGGGGGACGAGTCGTAGCTCGCGTAGTAGTCGCGCAACAACTCAATGATCTCCCAGTGTGCCTCGCTGAGGCTGATGGACTCTCTGAGCGCCAATTGTTCAGCGATAGTGGTAGTCCAGTCAGAGGTATTCACCAGAAAACCTTCCTCTGTGAGTGAAGGGAGCGCTGTATCCGTCATCGCCATAGCGTTTGTGTACGCAGGCTTTCACTAAGAGCCACCCAGCCTGCGTAATCTATAGAGGTAACCGCAGGGTGAGCATCTTGCACAGCGTAGGCCAGAAGGTCCTCTGCCAGAGCATGCAGTGAGGCGCCGGTAGCGATCCATTCAGGCGCCGCGGGGTGCGATGTTCCCGCAAGGGTTACCGCCTTGCCCAAAAGAAGCACCGAATCACCCGCTTGTAACTGTTCCAGAAGTCGCTGTCCGGACGTAGAGCTTGGATCCCGGGCGATACAGTGCAGTGTGCCCTCAGAGACTAATGACATGGCTGGCCTCATTGAGCAGATTGCGCAGTTCACCTGGGGTAAGAGCGATAGCAAAGGCAGGGAGATCCTGCTCACTGAACCCCGTTGCCTCAAGAGATCGCTGATCTACAAATACGGTGTCGACATCGTAAAGAGGAAGCGACTCGATAACCTTGCGCACTGACTTTCTGCCGATGGACTCCGCGTTCTGTCCGGCTTTGAGAGACAGAACAGCATCGCCACAGAACACCAGCTGAGGCTGCTGTGCAAAGACAGCGAAGCTGAGGGCCACGTCCAGCGCGGAGCGGCCCAGAGAGCCCTCGTAAGGGGCGCTTTGGAAGAGCAGGAGAGGGCGGCGCTGTGAGTCTATCGTCGTCATGTTAGCGTCTAGTCCGCAAAGGTCATAAAGCGGTCCGACTCACTGGATGACTCAATGAGTTCTCCCAGTCCTGCGATGGCAAACTCGGGGAGACATCGATCTTTGAGTGTTCGGCCATCACCAACGCCGAAGCGCGATGCCGATGCAACACAGGCGAGCAAGCGCGTCCCAGTGGTTTGAGCAAAGTGCTGCCAGCCCTTACGTAAGTCATCTTCATCGGCGACGGGCTCACAGCCCGACAAGGCAGTGAGCACGCCGGCATCATAGAAGAAGACACAGGCCACTTCGTGTTCGGCAAGATACAGGGCCTTGGCAAACTCCAGGGCGTGGCGTCCGCTGGACCCGCTGTCGGGACCGTTAAGTACGAGAAGGGTGTAACGCATGGGCAGGGAGTATAAACAATGTACCCACAAAAAAAGCCCCGGACATTGCCGGGGCTTTGGTCGCGATCGTTTTACTTAGTCGTCGCCGGACAGGGCAGTCAACAAATGCAAAATGTGGATGAACAGATTGTAGATGTTGAGATACAAGCTGACTGTCGCACGAATGTAGTTGGTCTCGCCGCCGTTAATGATCCGGCTGGTATCAAACAGGATGAGTCCTGACATGATCATAATCACAGCCGCAGAAATAGTCAGTGACAGTGCGGGGATTGCGAGGAAGATGTTAGCAATCATTGCGACAACAGCGACGATCAAACCCACCATCAAAAAACCGCCCATGAAAGAGAAGTCTTTGCGAGTTGTGAGTGCGTAGGCTGACAAGCCGAAAAATACGACGGCTGTACCTGCCAGAGCCTGCAATACGAGGGCCGGGCCGCCGGGCATCGCCAGGTAGAAGTTGAGCATTGGCCCCAGTGAGGCTCCCATAACTCCGGTAAAGGCGAAAATCGCCACGAGGCCTTTGGAGCTGTCCGCCGTTCTGTTGACCACGAAGAGCAGACCAAAACCCACCAGGCTAAGAATCAGTGCAGCGCCTTGAGGAAGGCCCATAAGCATTGAGATGCCTGCGGTAATAGCACTGAACAACAGCGTCATGCCCAGTAGCATGTAAGTGTTTCTCAGGACCTTGTTGGTGCTGACCGCCGCGCCTAATGCCGCATCAACGTCATACACTCTTGGATTAGCCATTTTTTCCTGCCTCGCGTTAAGCTGAGTTGTCGGTACACATACTATGACGACCGCTGCCCGTAAAAGTTCCCTTGGCAGGCAATCATTTCTTGTTTAACTATACGCGTTAACGTATTGATAAGTATAGCTTAGTTTGAGAAATCGGATGCCAGACTTACCACCTGAGTCAGCGCAGAGTATAGCGGTACATTGGACATCAACAAACTATTATTAAGATCTTTACAGATAGAGTTGGGCTATCACCAAGAGCGCTAGCATTGCGAAAAAGCCGCCCAACAAACTTCTGTAGGTGCCTGCAGGTACGTTTACGGACCGAATAGCTGCATTTACGGTGTCCGATGCTTTGCCTGCGCCGACACTCAATGCGGTAAGCCCAAGGGTGGCGATGCATCCAGTGAGGTTCCACCAGAGCCAGGACACCTCTGGCATCAACTTCCAAAGCGCGAGATTTAGCGCGATGCCAACCGCGAAGGCGACCACCGCTGCGCTAGACCGGGTTCCCGGCAATAAAATGGCGACGATAAACAGTCCCAGTAGTGGTCCGTTGATCAAGGAACTCACCTTGTTAATTGATTCCAGTAGCGTGCTGGCGATGTGTTCAACGCTGAAAGAGAATCCGACGGCAAATACACCCCAACACAGCGTGACAATCTTTGATTGCAAAAAGCGGCGACGCTCGGTGTTTGGCCCGTTTGCGGGCATAAAGTCCTCAAGGGTGCTGGCCGATAGGCTGTTTAAGGCCGAGTCGATGGACGACATCGCTGCAGCGAAGAGGCCTACTATCGCGAGTCCGGCCAAACCCGGTGCAAACTCGCGAAGAACAAACGCAGGGAAAACCATGTTGAGGTTGGGGGCGCCCGAGGCGGTTACCGGAAGCTCAGCAATAAATTCGGGCCGTTGCAGCGCATAGGCCGCGAGGCCGAGGCCAAGCAAACAGTAAGCCAGAACCAGCGGAAAGCGCAGGAGTCCATTGAATACGAGAATCTTGTTCAGATCTCTCTCGTTTGACGCGGCGAGGAGTCGCTGCGCCTGGCTTTGATCGCAGCCGTAGTACGCCATGTAAAGGAACAGCCCTCCAAAAAGCATGGGCCAAAACCCAAAGTTAGTTTCGCCACTGAGACCCCAGTCATTCACCAGGGGATGGCTTCTCTGCGCTAGCGCATCTGCCTGCTCCCATAGATCCGGTGCCAGCCAAATCAGCGATACCACGACGGCGGCGATCAACAGCAGCATTTGCAGGACATCTGAAACTACAACGGCGCGCATGCCGCCCATGACGTCGTAGCTTATGGTGGCGCCCATGAGCATTGCGACAGCCGGGATGTAGCCTATGCCGGTAATCAAGGACAACACCGATGCCACACCATAAACGGTGACCCCCGTGGCTATACCCCGAAAGAACAAGAAACTCGCACTGGCAGTCAATCTTGCTGCGCGACCGATACGCTGCTCAAGAAAGGCATAGATTGATATGACGCCGCTGCGATGCACCGCAGGAAACAAAAAAGCCAGACCCAGCATTGCGAGGGGCACCGCCAGCTCGTATTGGAGCCAGAGCATTCCGCCGCCCGCTGCAAAGCCTACAAAAGCCGGCGCGCCAAGGAGACTGTTCGTGGAGCACTGCGTGGCGAGGATAGATGTTGCAAGAGCCGGTGCCGGTAGACCTCCGCCAAGATAGTATTCCCGTTCGGAGTATTGACTGCGGCCAAGCCACGCAGCAAGCGCGAGCATTGCCAGTAAGTATGCGCCGATTACCCACCAATCAAGAGCCGTCAAACTGCTTGCCTCGAGCCTGCGTAAATTTAATGATAAGGAATTGTCATCCACGGACGAGATACGGGAGTTACCAATGAAGAATATCAAAGAAGCGGGATTATGCTTACTGGCAATCTGCGCTCTTGGCTCACAAGGGGCGGTCGCCGGCGAGTCGGTGACCTACGAGGTGGGGGGAGAAGCCTATGAGGGATACTTTGAAGCGGCGACAGATGCCCGAGGGACAGTCCTCATCATTCACGATTGGGACGGACTCACAGACTACGAAATGAAGCGCGCAGGAATGCTTTCTGAGTTGGGCTACAACGTGTTTGCGGCTGACTTGTATGGCAAGGGCGTCAGACCTACAGAAACAAAGGATAAGATCGCTCGATCCGGCGAGTTGTATGAGGATCGCGAGAAAATGCGCGCACTCATGCGCGGCGCATTGGCTGCTGCCAGTGAAAGCGGGGCGAATGTTTCGGAGGCCGTCGCGATCGGCTACTGTTTCGGGGGTACCGCAGTGTTGGAACTCGCCAGAGCAGGAGAGCCCCTAAAAGGATTTGCGAGCTTTCATGGGGGTTTAACCACGCCAGAAGGTCAGAACTACGCAGATGCTCAGGCGCCAGTGATGGTCTATCACGGCAGTGCTGACACTGCTGTCAGCATGGCGGATTTCGCCTCCCTCGCAGAGCAACTCGAAGCAGAGGGTGTCACTCACGAAATGACGACCTACAGCGGCGCTCCGCACGCGTTTAGCGTTTTCGGTAGCTCCCGATACCAGGAAAAGGCTGACGTGCAGTCTTGGGCATCGTTCACCAGCTTCCTCGTTACAACACTTCCACAATGAGCGCTTTAAGGAGACACATCTTGATCAGCATTGCTGACGCTACTCGAGTTTCAGACACTTCGGTAAGCAAGGTACTTGGCTCGACACTCTTCGGGCTCTTGCTTACGGTCGCGGGGGGAGCGCAGGCACAGACCGCTCCGCCGGGAGAGGTGATGGCACTTTACGACATAGCGGAGGCGCCCAATGCTGAACGGGTGCTGGGCGATATCGAGACTCTGGTGGGCTTTGGTACGCGCCACACTGCATCAGAGACAGAAAGCCAGGGTCGCGGTATCGGAGCGGCGCGGCGCTGGATCTACAATGAGTTCGAACGCATTTCCCGAAGCTGTAATGACTGCCTCGACGTTATCTACATTGGAGAGACAGTTTCAGGAGAACGGCGTGTTCCTGATCCCGTGGAAATCGTTTCTGTGGTCGCAATTCAGCGCGGAGCGCTGGATCCTGATCGTATGGTTCTCATGTCCGGAGACATCGATAGCCGCGTGTCAGATGTGATGAATTCGACGTCTGACAGCCCAGGGGCCAATGACAATGCCTCAGGCATTGCCGGGGTTCTTGAAGCCGCCAGAGTCCTTAGCCAGCACCGCTTTGATGGCAGTATCGTTTACGCTGCCCTTGCGGGTGAGGAGCAGGGTCTTATTGGTGGACGCATTGTTGCTGCGCACGCCTTGGAGCAGGGCTGGCAGATCAAAGCCGTGCTGAATAACGACATGATTTCCAACATCTCGGGGATCGACGGCGTCATTGATAACACTGTGGCTCGTGTGTTTTCTGAGGGCACTCGAGCCGTCGAAACAGAGGAGGAGGCGCGGGCACGGCGCTTCACCGGAGGCGAGGTGGATAGCCCCTCGAGGAATCTGGCGCGTTATATCGACAACATGGCGGATCGTTACATGACTAACCTGGATGTCGAAATGGTCTACCGCCTTGATCGTTTTGGCCGAGGAGGGCATCACCGGCCGTTCAACGCAGTAGGTATTCCCGGTGTGCGAATCATGGAGACCCACGAGCACTACGATCGCCAACATCAAGATCTACGAACAGAAGACGGGCGTGAATATGGTGACACGCTCGATGGAGTGAACCCCCACTACGCAGCAAAACTTACCGCTCTAAATGCGGTATCCATGGCTGGGATTGCTGGAGCACCGCCTTTTCCTGCAGATGTCAAAGCCAAGGGAGCGGTGCGAGCATCTGCCACCTTGACCTGGAGCCACGGAGGCTCGGCCAAGGCTCGGGAAAACCTAGCGGGGTACCGGGTTTGGTGGCGTAAGACAACGGCGCCGCAATGGACTAACTCGCGCTTCGTCGGGAAGGTAAATGAGTGGGAGTTCACCAATTTGGTGATTGATAACTACTTCTTTGGCGTCTCTGCGGTAGCCGAAGACGGGAGTGAAACTCCTGTGGTGTTCCCGGGACCCGCGGGCGCCTTCTAAAAGCTCGTTTCGGTGGGGCTAGGTAAGATCTCTGAAAACATCGAGCGCATTTTCTCCACATCCACGGGTTTTGCGAGGAAACCCGTGAAACCGGCCATCTCCGTAGACTGGAGATCGTGGCGCAATACATCTGCGCTTAAGGCGATGATCGGCAGCTCTTGATCAAACTCCCGTATCGCCTGGGTCGCCTCGATGCCAGACATGACCGGCATTTGCAGGTCCATCAAAATCAGGTCGTAACGCTCTTTTTGCAGAGCTTCGACGGCCTCCTGTCCATTGCTGACTTTGTCATGGCTGAGGCCAAACTTCTCTACGATTACTCCAATAAGCATCTGATTGGCAGGTGAGTCTTCAGCGATCAACACGTGGCCCGAAAACTGTTGTGCGTCGTGTAGTACCGCAGGACTTCTCTCGGTCTCTTTTTCCGTCTCATCCGGACAGGGTTCTGCGCCGATGGTGAGTTTGAAGGCACTGCCGTTGGCCTGCGGAATGTATTCGATATCACCGCCAAGAAGCATGGCTAAACTTCGACTAATGAATAGCCCCAGCCCGGCGCCGCCGTGTTCTCGACTCATACCAGAATCGGCCTGAGAAAATTTCTCGAAGAGCGTAGGTCGAAACTCTTCTGGGACACCAATCCCGGTGTCACTCACCGTGATTGTCAGCTCGGACGCATCTTTTTTGTAGTCGACATCCAGCTCCACAGAGCCCGCCTCAGTGAACTTGATCGCATTTCCCGCGAGGTTCATGAGGATCTGCTTCAGCCGCCGGGGGTCGGTGGTAACGTAGGTTGGTAGTGACTCGCGCAGAGTGAGTGCCAGGCTTAAGCCTTTAGCTTGCGCTTGAGGCTCCAGGAGTTTAACGAAGTTCTCCAGTAGCTCCTTCAGATTGGCAGGCTCGGGACAGACCTCCAATTGGCTTTTTTCAGCTCTGCTTAACTCCAGAACATCTTCAATAAGGCTCGCCAGGTGCCGTGAACCAAAGATGATCGCCTCCAGCTTCTCCTGGTCCTTAGCAGCAAGACTGTTGTCCGCACTCAAGACCTCGGCGTAGCCCAAAACAGCTGTTAAAGGCGTACGCATTTCATGACTCATGTTTGCAATAAACTCGGATTTCACAGCGCTTGCTCTGTCTAGATCCTCGACGTTTGCCAGCAAAGCTTTTGTGCGTTCCTCGATGCGCGAAGAAAAAATGTAGGCGAACGCCGTTAGCAGCGACAGCGTGATTGCCAGGCGAACACTGGTGGCAGCTCCTAGGGTATCGATGGTGAGGGGTGCCGCAATGAGTATGAAAATCGCATTAAAGATCAGCGCTGTGCGCTTGTTGACGACCAAAAAGGACGCGACCGCTATGACATAGGACCAGTAAATGCCAAAGGCGTTTGAGTAGATCGCCATTAAAACCGCCAGAGCACCGGCGGTGAGCGTTGCTAAGACCAACGTTAGTGTGGGCTGCGAGTAAAATAGTCGAACGGCACTGGCGAGCATGCCAGCAGCTAATACAAAGTCGATGACACCCAAAACCTGAAACCCGGTGGAGAGGTTATTTGCACCGAACAGGGTGAGCACCACAGCTATGATGAGGCAAATATTGCGCAGCACAGACTGATCGAGAACAAGATCGACTTGTCCTTTGCGACCTGTTTCCTCGGTGTCTAGCAGGACCATTGTGGATGGGATGGCATCATCAATCGAGTGTAGTGAGAAACGGTCCATCCCCCGTTAATGGGGTAGAGCCGAAAAATGGCGGTGGGCTAAGGATTCGAACCTTAGGAAGGGATAAACCTTCAACGGTTTTCAAGACCGCCGCTTTCGACCACTCAGCCAGCCCACCGGATTCCCGCGATGCCGCGAGAGGCCGGAATTATACCTACTGATAGCGCCAAGGCAACGGTAGTTTCCTGATTGTTGCTAACTCTGCCAAGCTTGGGCTTGCTTATCGCAGATTACTCGAGTGCGGAGCCATCCTCGGAGTAGATAACCCATATTTTTTTATAGCCATCAGTTTCCCAGATACCCGTCCACTCTTTGGGAATAGTGACAGCCTCTCCAGCAGAGATGCTGGTGATCGTGCCATCGCTGGATGTCAGCGTGACACCGCCCTCGAGAAAGTACATAAACTCGTCGACGCCATAGGGTTCTTCGATGACCCAGCGAGATTTACCGGCAAGGTACATGCCGCTCGCGAAGCGACCGTCGGAGGAGAGTAGTGAGGTGATGTCTTTCACCGTGTCGGCACCCTCGCCTTTAACTAGGGTGTCTGGATGATCGAAGATGGCGCCTGCAATAGCATCACTACTCATCTCTGCGGGGTAAACCACGTCATCTGCCTGGGCGAAGAGTGACGCGCTAAGCGAGATCGCGCCGACGGATAGGGCGGCGATGAGTTTTTGCGAACCGTTTGCTTTCTTCATTTATTTCCTCCAATACGGTGTCTATTGAGTCGTGTTGATCTAAAGAATATAGCCCATGGCAAGGTACCCTGCGCCGGCAATCGCGGCAGCTATCAGAGCGTAGGGCAGCTGTGTGAGTGCGTGCTGCATTGGCGTGCATCCTGTCGCCTGGGCCGTAAGCACCGTCGCATCCGAGTAGAAGCAGGCGTGGCTACCAAAGGTGCTGGCGGACAGTGTGGCACCGATCAGCAGGGTCATATCTGCATTCAGGTTTTGCCCGAGGGAAGCGACGATGGGTAGAATGATGACGAACACACCCCAGTTTGAGCCAGTGAAAAATGAAACAAGGCCCATGGCCACAAAAATCGCGAAGGGTAACAACTGGGCGGTGAGCAGGGGCTCAAGATTGACCACAACGTAGGTAGCAAGCCCTAGTTCGTCGTTCACCTCTTTAAGGATAAACGCAGCGACAAGCACCGCCAGGGGCTCCAGCATTGTTTTAAACCCATCCAGCACAGTGTCGAAGGTGTCGTGCAGATCTAAAATACGCAGCCCGAGCACGATCGCGATAGTGACGCCCAGGGCAATGTATATCCCCACGAGGAAGTCGTTGCCAGAGGCTATGGTCGCGCCGACCAGGCAGACCATGGGCCCAATGAACAGCCAAAGCCGTGGCTTCACTCCCTCTTTAGCACTGATTGATTTATTCGCCGCCTCGATATGCGTGGCTTCTGGATGCACCGTGAGTCCGCTATCCCGCGCGCGCTGATCAGCCGCTTTCATGGAACCTAATGACGGGATCCAACCGGCAATCACCAGCGGGACCACCAAAACGGCGGCCCAAGCATAAAACATGTAAGGAATCGCACTGATGTAAACACTCAGGCCCTGACCATCTTCAGCCAAGCCGTTGGCTACCAGCAGCCCTGCAAAGAAAGCCCCCCAGGTAGAGTAGGGGACAATGACACTTATCGGTGCGGCTGTGGAGTCCACGACATAAGCGAGTTTCTCCCGGGCGATCTTGAACTTGTCCGTGATGTCCCGCATGGCCGCGCCTGCGGCCAGGGAGTTCAGATAGTCATCGACGAACAAGGCAATCCCCAGAAACCAGGTTGCGAATAGCGCACCGCGTCGGTCACCGACTCGATCGCCTAGAAAATGTGTAAACGCACTGGTGCCACCGCTGCGCATTAACAGGGCGATTAAGCCACCCATGAGACCGCAGACTAGAATGATCCACGCGACGTCCGGATCAGTGAGTACCGCAACGGAAGCTTCGGCCATCCCGGTTACAAAGCCGGTGCCATGGAGCATAAGTAAGCCCAGCAGGGACCCGCACAGTAGCGATTCAATGGGGCGGCGGGTCCAAATGGCGAGAGCGAAAACCAGCGTGGTGGGAATGAGGCTCAGGGCATCGGGACTGGAAGGGTCCACAGGCTAAGCCAGCTGCTCACGCGTAGCGCGATAAGCTGCATCCAACGCACCGTTCACAAAGGCGTAGGCAGACGCGTCGGAATTGGCGATGGAGATACGACCCATTTGTCGCGCGCCCAAAATGTGTGGACCGTTTCTGGGTCCATATTCTGGAGGATCGGAGTAGTCGTTGTACTCGTAGCTGTAGCCATGAGGCCACCGATTGGCAGTGATAGCCGCGATATCGCGTTGCGCATCAAAGCTCGTGCTCCTGAGCGCGCCAGAGATCTGACCTACAATTCGACTCTCCATCTCATCCCAATTCATTTCGTAAATGGAACGACGACCAATCACATGTTGTTCCCGGGCGGTTAAACCCTGATCGGGCGCACAAGGCACGACCGTGCCATGAAGGATAGTTGCCTGATCGGGACTCTCCGGGAACTGCACACCCCCCATGCTCACCGGAAAATCCATCCCAAAGGAATGCATAAAGTCGGTTTGCATGACGTTGATGCTGTGCATGCCCAGCTCCGCGAAGGGCTGCCAGTTACGCATGGCTACGCTTACATAGATGAGAGGAACCTTGGTGCCGTAGGCAATTGCTTCGCGCTGATCATCCGGTAGCTCCGGGCAAATATGCGGAACTATGGCGTTGTAACAGGCCAGGACCGCATGTTTTGCGCGAACACGGTAGGTTTTTCCATCGCGCACATAGCTTACGTCGACCTGCGACTCATCTGTGGTGTGCCGCACATCAACTGCCGTGCTGTTAAGGCGGAGGCGGCAGGGGCTGCCCCGCGTATCCAGCTTGGAATAGTCGGTGTCGGCCAGTACCAGGTCTTCCATCGTCGAGCCGGGCACGGCTGTCGGTATGAGCTTGCGTAGAATGGCTCTTGCGACGCCTGCGTTGCCGTCGGGGAAATGAAAGATATAGGGTTCGTCACGTTCAGGTTCGCCGGAGCTACCCTCGGGAAGATCCAGATGCAGAGTTCCAGGCATCCCCATGCTAGAGGCCGAGAGGGTTGAAATCGCATCCCAGCCCGTGCCCCACCAACCTCGGGCGCCGTCCCGGAACAGGTAGTAAACATCTTCAGGAACGCCCACGGTGTTAAGCAGGAAATCCCGATAACTCTGCTTGCGAAGCCACTCCGCGCGTTCTTTCTGCGGAATGTGGGCCGCATAGTTATTTGTGCTGTTTATTAGCTCAAGGAGTGCCTGCCTTGCGCTCGGGGGTATCGGATAATCTTTTACATCGTCTTCGTTAAGCGCGTTGTCTTCGGTGCTGCGCCAGCTTCGCAAACCCGGGAGTGTGAGGTCTTTGCCATACACCGCTTCAGGGAAATAGCTGCCACGACCGAGTTCCTTACGCGCATAATATTCCTGGTCAAAGTACTCATAGAAACGATCGGTAAAAATGCCGACGTCACGGAGGAGTTGAGCAGCCGCCGGGGAGTAACTCCCTGGCGTATCTATGGACTGACTCCCTCCGTAACCCACGAGTTTTTTGCCGTCTACGGTAAATTCGTTACGCCGCGCATGGCCGCCAAAATCATCGTGGTTGTCCAGAATAAGTATGCGACTATCTGGACCGTTTTCCTGCTGCCAGTAGAAGGCCGCGGCAAGACCAGAAATGCCCCCGCCGACCACAACTAGATCGTAGTCGTTGTCTGTCTGCTCCTTGGGGGTGGCGAACTTTTTTCCGCCCCAGGCCATAGCATGGGCTACGTCAAAAGAGCCGGGCTGACTGCCCCGCATGCCGGTAAGAGCGGGTGGGTAGGAGGCTGTGTTATTGGATTGAGCCAGAAGCTCAAGCGGGCTTAAGGCTCCAGCAGTAGTGCCAAGGGCAACGCCGCCGAGAAAATCTCGGCGGCTGATCTTAAGCCGTGAGGGCATGTGTGGCTTACAAGTTCCAGGTAAAGCGCATACCTACCGTTCGCGGTCGGCTGGGACCGAAACCAAACTGCACGTAAGGCGAGCCATCGAAACTGATGCCTGTTTCTTGATCAAAATACTCATCATCAAGAAGGTTTTCCACGTACAGCGCAAGAGCCCAGCCCGTATCAGACCGGTATCCTCCGAGCGCCTGAACCTCGGTATAGGCGCCAATTTCTCGGAGGCCCGCAGCCACGGTTTCCGGTGCAAAGGGCTCCCAGTCGGTTACCGAGTCTTCCTCCCAGCTGGCAGACAGGTTGCCAAATATTTCCCCGGCGCCTATTGGTATGACCGCGTCCAGTGTTCCGTACGCAGTCCACTCAGGGATGTTGGGGATAGGAGAGCCTTCACAGGCATTGATGTCATCCAGTAGCACCTCTCCGCCCCCACAGAAGTCTTGTATGCCTGTGGCTTCACTATCGAACCACGAGACACCCATGCCAAAGCTCAGAACATCGCTGATGGCAAAGTTCCAAACCCCTTCAAAACCGGTGCCGTCAACCTGTCCGGTATTACAGACGACAACGACCGGCGATCCGGGTACTCCACAGGTAGCCTGTAGATCTTCATACTCGTACATGTAAGCGTTTAGAGCGAGTTGGCTGCGGCCATCAAGTTGCGTGGCTTTGTAGCCGACTTCGTAAGAAATAACGGTTTCAGAGTCAAAGGAGGAGGGACGGAATAAACCCGGCACGGCTTCTACGCCACTGAACGGACCTCCGGGATCGACAGAGAAGCTGTTAAAGCCGCCTTGTTTGTATCCCGTAGTAACACTGACGTAGAAGAGGTGGTCATCTGCAGGGCGCCAGTTAACGACACCCCGCCACGTGGGCTCACTCCAGCTCTGTGTATCGGACACGGGGCCAAGGGGTGTGGTGAATCCGGTTTGTACGACCTGCCCTAAGATGCTCCCGTTGCGGCCCGTAAGCACCTCCTGGGACATTTCTTTTTCATCATCGTTGTAGCGAATGCCGATGCTCGCATCCAGTTGTTCCGTAAAGCGAAACTGAAGGTCTACATAGGCAGCCCAGCCGCTATAACTACCGACTGTACGGTTCCAGTCATCAATCAGTCCGCCATTAGGGCTAGGGGTCCAGTCATAGGTTCCCCAGTAGTCGTAGAGCACATACGCATACGCGCCGTCGTAGTAGTTGTTATAGAAATCAAAAACGCCCTGACAGTTATCGCCCCAGTAAATGTTGCAATAGAGGTCTTCGTCCTGCTGCCCGAGAAACTCTGTATCGATGTCTTCCTGGTAGTAGGAGAGGCCCGCATACCAGTTGAACATACCCTCATTATCCGAGGTGAGTCTCAGTTCCTGCTCAAAATACTCTCCTTCCTGCACCTGCTCGTAGTTAAAGATGGTGATGGAGGTTGCATCGAAATCTTCGGTGTAGCCGTAGTCGTGCTCTTTATAACCCGTTAACGATGTCAGCGTTGCCCAACCAAGGTCGTAATTCAGTTCTAAGTTGACCTGGAAGATTTCACCACCGTCAAACAGACCATTCCTTGGTCCATCAACGCGAACATCCCGAGGATCTGATGGCAGCGGAATGTCGCCATAGATACCCTCCAGCGTTGCAAATGCTGGTCCATTACCCGTCGCGCGGTATACGGTGCCAGACTGATCACGATCTTCCCACTCTACAAAAAGGTTGGCAGTAAGGTTGCCGCCAGCATCGTAAGAGCCCGTAAAGCGCAGGGCGCTCTTCTCATGCTGAATATAGTCTTCCCCGGTTAACTCGTTAGTGGAATAACCGTCCTCCTGCGAATGAAGACCCGCAATCCGCACAGTGATGGAATCACTCACGTCGAAATTTGTGCCACCCTCAAAGCGGAAAATCCCCCGCTCCCCAACACGCACGTCCATATAAGAATCTGACTCACCAGCTGTAGGTCGGCGGCTAATGATGTTTACGGCGCCAGCGATGGAGTTGCGCCCGAAGAGAAAGCCCTGGGGTCCGCGAAGAATCTCTGAGCGCTCCAGGTCGAAAACGCTGGTAACGCCGGAGCCGTTTCTGCCCTGATAGAAGCCATTTTTGTACACGCCCAAAGAAGGGTCGCCGCCGTTTCCGAAGTCATTGGTGGTGATTCCGCGAACAGCAATGGTGTCCAGGAAGCTGTCTTTGGAATTGCCGGTAACTCCCGGCGTAAAGTTTGCGAGATCCTTAATGTCGTCCGTGTTGACCTTGCGCAAAAAGTCTCCGGATAAAGCTTGGACGGCCAAGGGTACATCCATCACCGACTCGGCACGTTTGGTCGCAGTAACGATGACTTCTTCTAGTTGTTGCGCCTGCGCTGCGCCTGCGGCCAGTGCCGCAGATACTGCCAGTGCAAGGTGTCGGCGCGAACTTGATGGTTTCGCAAAAGCTGATGGTTTTGAGGAACCAGTGAAAGAACGTTTGGGTGTAGCTTTATTCATGACGACCCCTTGTATGCATGATGGCAAAGCCATTTATAAGTGCCTCGAGGTCTTTAAGCCGCGCTTCCTATGAAGCCGCTAACCTTAAAACCCCGCTGCACATAATGCGCAGCTAGAGACTTTTCTTTGCGGGCATATCACCTATCGATCTTTGGGAATATGCTCTTTGGCAACTTCCATGGGTTTCACGGCACAACGACTGTCCGCCATCAAACCCGGAACCCTGATTGTCGATATCGACCATAGACTACGAAACTAGCAGAAGAGAGACAAGCTCTGACGCAGTAAAAGACACACCCCTATGGGGTAGGGTGCTAATGCTCAAGGGGGATGTTGAGATCTGTCAAAGCCTTTTGCATAGGTGCAAGTTCGGACTCGTAGCGCAGCCAGCGACCCACGGAGCGAGTGTGTGCCGCCTCTCGGACTTGCACCGCACTTGCTGTGGTTACTGCGCCACTTTGCTGGTAGAAATCGAGGCACTGGTCTTCCCATTGCAGATCCAGGTCTGCGATGAGTTCTCGCGCATGGGGCTGGGGATCGCCAGCGATCTTTTCATAATCTACTTCTATGAATCGGCTTCCAAAACGCTCGCGCCAGGTGGCCATCAGCGCGTAATAGCGACCGTGATGGCGAGCCATCTCTTCCTGATCGTAGGAATGCGGGTAGGCATCAGCGAACAACTGCTTAAAGCTTGCGAAGCAGGCATCCATCGGTCCCCGCCTGACGTGGACTACTTTCGCATTGGGTAGTGCAGCCAGAATCAAAGGCAAAAACCTGAAGTTCATGGGTAACTTATCGACAAAACGCGAGCCCTCGCCCTGCATGGGCTTGCTGAGCGTCATGTAGGCGCGGCCGATTTCTTCGGGGTTCAGATCGCCAGTGGCGCGTATGACGCCCGTGAGGCCGTCATCGCTTCGCTCTCGCAATAAGCGACGGAAGGCGCCTTCAAACTGGCGCAACTCGCCCGCAGAGTGAACTTCACTGTGGCTGGTGATAATACGCTCTATCAAAGTAGTGCCTGTCCTGGGCTGTCCTACTATAAAAATTGGGGCTTGCGCGTCACAACCAGTCTGCTTATTGCCAAGCCAGTCCTCTGTATAGGTGTCGGCGAGGGCTTGGTATGCAGCCTTTTCACTATTCTCGTCGAACTTAATGCCTCTGCGCCGCGCCGCTGCGCCCTCAGCGAAGGCTCGAAACGCCGCTGGCCAATCTTCCATGTCTTCAAGTTCTTTACCCAGGCCGTAGGCAAGATAAGCGCGATCGCGATCACCCAGTTTCTCCGTGGACAGGAGTGACGCCAATTCCTCAATGTGTTGTCGATCTCGAGCTTTCTCCAAACCGGAGAGCAGCCAGTGGGCATTCGCATTTTTTGGATTCTTGAGGAGGACCTCCTCCAGTCGCTGGCGTGCGCCCTTAAAATCGCCCAAGAACATTTGATTGTTGGCGCGGTTGATCAAAAAGCCGATATTTTGTGGTTGAGCTTCAAGCGCCTTTTCCTGCCACTGCGCGGCGCTCAGTGCGTCGCCAAGCTGGGTGTATACCGTGGCTATGGTGTCGTGGACAACGGCATTGTCATCGGAGTGAGCCACCGCTTTATGCAGAGCATCCTCCGCGCGATTGATCTGCCCTCGACGCATAAACAGTCGCGCCAGCTGCGCCCAGGCGCCGCTGTGATCTGGCTGAAGTTTGGTGACAGACCCAAAACCCTGAATCGCCGTTTTCGGATCTTCTGCATTCATGGCGATCATGCCCACCAGGAAGTGACCCTCGACCAGATCGGGTTTGCGTTGCAAGACCTGACGGCAGCAATTTGCGGCTCCTGCCTGATCGCCCCGCTGGAGTCGATCGTAGCCATCTCGCAAAGTCGCTTTTAACCAGTTTGCCTGATCAGCGTTTTGCTGCGCCATGGTATTTCCTTTATCAAGTGCGTGTTCAGTCTGCCGAGCCAGTACTTGTTGAAGCCGTACTTGTGGGCGAGAGTGTGTGAATACATAGTAACTAACGCCGGGAACAGAGTCAGCTTCACTTGATTACCTGCTCCTGGCGTAAGAGTATCCCCAGGTTTTCGGATTAAAGGAGCGACGAAGATGCGCGTTTTTCAGGGTATTGCTTTACTGGCATGGACAGCTTTTGTTGCCAGTCCAATCTCGGCGCAGGAGACGCCCGCCGATCAGGTCTTCGTTGGTGGCAAAGTCTACACGCTCGACGCGTCGGCACCCTGGGCGGAGGCCGTTGCCATCCGAGGGGATACCATCGTCTATGTCGGCAGTGACACGGGCGCAGCAGCCTTTATTGGCACCGACACTCAACGCCATGATCTAGCGGGCAAGTTATTGCTTCCGGGTTTCATCGATAGTCATATGCATGTGGGTTCGACGCTTCCGTATCTGTTTGCCGCATCGCTGTCACCGGATATGACCCGCGCCGAAGCTCTGGCAACGATAGCGGAACATGCTGAGAAGTATCCGGATCAGAATCCGTTGATTGGCACGGGTTTTTTGGGGGCAGCCTTTGGCCCCGAGGGTCCCACGGCAAAAGATCTCGACTCGGTCGTGTCGGATCGACCAGTGATTATCTTCGATGAGGGCTTTCACTCCGCTTGGGTCAATACGCTGACTATGGAAATGGTAGGGCTTACGGCAGAAACCCCGGACCCCAAGCCCGGCGCGCATTACTATCGTCGTTATCCCGATGGCAGTCCCACAGGCTGGCTTATTGAGGGCGAAGCATTTGGTTGGATCTCGGAGGCGTTGGGCGTAATCGACGCTGGCATTCTCGACACTTCCGCAGATGTTTTTTTTGCCAGCATGTCCTCCATGGGTATTACCGCCGCATTCGATGCAGGGATGATCGAGGGAGACGGAGAACTTTTTCGATTCATGGGTAAGCGAGCGAGGGAGGGGAAGCTACCCCTGCGGATAGTTGGCTCCCATTACGTCAACAGCGAGCGGGGCTTAATGACTGCATTGGATGATCTTGAGCGACTCTCCACAGATTACGATCAGGAGTTTTTCGATGTTGAAGTGTTAAAGGTGTCGCTGGATGGCACCGTAGAGGCTCAAACGGCCTATACCATTGAATCCTATATAGAGCCCCCCGGCCACCGTGCCGAGCCCCTCGTGCCTCTTGAGAAAACCAAGGCAGTGATTGCTGGTGCCGCCGCTAAAAAAAACGATGTGCATTTGCACGCTATTGGCGACGGTGCGGTGCGAATGGCTCTAGACCTTGTCGAGTACGCTCGTGCAGAGCACCCCGACACCACGAGTCGTTTTACGATTTGTCATGCGCAGGTGGTCAATCCAGCAGATGTGCCACGCTTTGGCGAACTGGACGTTATCGTGCAATCGACGCCGACCTGGTATGCCTACGATGACATCGCCTTGGCATATCTGGGAGAAGAAAGACTGGGGCACATGTACCCCCTAAACTCCATTGCTGCGGCCGGCGGCAAAGTTACCCTGGGTAGTGACTTTCCTGCTAGCTGGATTGGCCTTGACGGTATGAACCCCGTCTTCAACATTGAGATGGCACTCACGCGACAACCACCCGGTGACAAGGACTATCTGCCCCAGCCCCCTGTTGATGAGAGAATCTCCCTCGAGCAGGCTATCCGTGGCTACACGTTAGACGGTGCTTTTCAGTTGGGTCTTGAGAATGAGATTGGCTCAATCACACCCGGCAAGCAGGCTGATCTGGTGGTTTTGGATCAGGATCTGTTCTCCCTGGATCCGTACTCCATGCACAAGAGCAAGGTGGTCATGACCATGGTTGATGGCAAGGTTGTTTTCGAAGCCCCATAAAAAAACACCGGGGCCCGACGCTTTACTGCGCCTTGCTCCGGTGTTTTCGAATAACGACTTTGAGAGACAGACCCTCTAGTCAACTTCTTTAATGCAAGCTCGCTAAATGCTTGGATTCAAGCTCTATCCTTCCGCGCTGGCCGCCTCTTTGGGGCCTCTGGGGTCGTTGCTTGCACGCGCTACCTGACGCTCGGGTGCCGCTACCGCCGGCGCCTCGCTTTCAGAAAACAGCACTATTTGCCCTGTTTCTATATGCAGCTCAGAAACAGGGGCAGGGGAGACGCGGGGATCGTTAACTGCACGCCCGCCATCATTGAGTCCTGCGCCTGATGCATTAGCCGCCTCTGCCTCTACGTGCAGGCTCGGTGCTGGTTCCGGGGTAGGGACCGGGGACTCTGCTTCTGAGGTCGCTGTGGATTCGGCAGCGACCTCTGTTTGAACAGCGGGAGTCTCGATGCTTGCTTCCACAACGTTATTGGGCTGCTCGGCTGGCTCGGCACCCACACCCATCGCGGCCTCGATACTGCTGCTGGCAACTGCGGGCTCTGGCTGAGCATCGATTTCAGGGCTCGCTTCTGCGGCTAAATCAAGTCCAGCTTCTTCTACCGGAGCAAGATCTGCCTCGGGCTGGTCAGCAGGCTCGTCCGTCGCTACCGTCTCGGCACCCTCGGGATTAACAACTTGCGATTGAGACTCTGCTTCGGCAGCGGGTTCAGCAGTGACTGCGGGGGTCTCTGACGCTGTTTCCGCAACAGTAGCGACCGCTACGGCTTCAGTGACTGCTTCAATACCGGATTCTGCGGCTGCGTCTGCGTTACCTTCTACAGCGGGTTCTGCTGTCGCTGCTACGGGGCGACGACGGCGACGGCGGGGCTCTCCTCGGCGTTGATCACTGGGCCGCTTTCGAGGCTTGTCTTCTGTAGAGGCATTGTCATCGTCTTCCGATGCGACTGCAGTTGAAGATTCATCAGCGTCATCTGCAGACTCACCGTTGGCTTCGCCGCTATTCTCCTGGCCTTCGCCGCCAGAACGGCGACCTCCGCGGGAGCGGCGACGGCGACGCCGGCGAGGACCTTCTTCCGACTTTTCATTGCTGTCGCTGTCCGAATCAAGGTCCGTACTAGCTTCGCTGGTCTCGGCCGTGGTTTCCTCGACATCGGTGTCAGTGCTCTGATCCTGGCTGGTTCCACTGCGATTCTGGTTTCGGCCCTGACCGCCGCGTCGTCGACGTCCGCGAGATCGCTTGGGACGATCCTCATCCGAGGCGTCGCTGTCTGAGTTATCCGTCTCCACCGAGGCGGGAGCCTTTGATTCTGGTGCATCGGCCGCTGTTTCTTCGACCGCTGCATTGGGATCACCGAAGAAGCTTACCCATAAGCGTTGGGCCAGACCCGGTTTCGCTGCGACCGCTGCTCCCGCTACAGCGGTGCTTGCTGCTGCGGTAGCAGCGGCTGGAGCGGACGATCCGGCTTCAACAGTCTCTACGGGCGCCGGGGCGGCTGTAGGAGCGATGGTTTGCACCAGCGCTTCCTGAGTGGGCAGACTGTGATCGTGTGAATCCGAAATGCTGTCAGCATCAGGGACAGCAATTTCTACCTTGTAGCTGGTTTGTTGATCCCCATCGACTTCATCATCACGAAGCCGCGTAACTTCAAAGTGCGGCGTCTCCAGATTCGGGTTTGGAATGACAAGCACACGAACACGCGTCAGGGTTTCGATTTCGCTCAGCGCGACGCGTTTCTCATTCAGCAGATAGGCAGCGACGTCGACGGGCACAATGGCGCGCACTTCTGCAGTGCGATCTTTGATCGCTTCCTCTTCGAGCAAGCGAAGAATCGAGAGCGCCAGTGACTTGGTGTCACGGATGCTGCCCTGTCCCGTACAGCGGGGGCAAACGATTGCGCTGGTCTCGCCAAGAGAAGGGCGCAGACGCTGCCGTGACATCTCGAGGAGTCCAAAGCGCGAAATTCGCCCCACCTGAACGCGAGCGCGATCAATGGCCAGGGCGTCTCGCATACGGTTTTCGACGGCGCGCTGGTTTTTTGCCGCGAGCATGTCAATAAAGTCGATTACGATCAGTCCACCCATATCTCGCAGACGCAGCTGACGCGCGACCTCATCTGCGGCTTCGAGGTTTGTCTGCAGCGCGGTCGCTTCGATATTCACGCCCTTGGTGGCTCGGGCCGAGTTGATATCAATAGACACCAGCGCTTCGGTAGGATCGATCACAATAGATCCACCGGAGGGGAGTCTCACTTCCCGCTGGAAGGCAGACTCGATCTGACTTTCGATCTGGAACCGGTTGAAGAGGGGAATGTTGTCCTCATAGAGCTTGATGCGCTGCTGGTACTTAGGCATCACCATGCTGACGAAATCCATGGCTTGCTTAAACGCATCCGGAGAGTCGATGAGAACCTGATCTACATCATCGCGGAGATAGTCACGGACTGCGCGAATAATGACATTGCTCTCCTGGTACAGAAGTACGGGTGAACGATTTTCCTCGCCAGCCTTGCTAACGGCTTCCCACAATTGCAGCAGATAGTTTAAATCCCACTGCAGCTCCTCGGCAGAGCGTCCAACGCCCGCGGTGCGGATAATGACGCCCATGCCGTCTGGGATTTCCAGTGCGCTCAGCGCCTCGCGCAGCTCAGCTCTGTCGTCGCCCTCGATACGCCGGGAGATACCGCCGGCGCGGGGGTTGTTGGGCATCAACACCATGTATCGGCCGGGAAGGCTTATGAAGGTGGTGAGTGCCGCGCCTTTGTTGCCTCGCTCCTCTTTATCCACCTGAACGACCAGGCGCGTGCCTTCTTTGACGACATCGCGAATAGAAAACTTGCCGTCGATGTCCCTGGGATTGCGATAGAAGTACTCTCGGGCGATTTCCTTAACTGACAGAAAGCCGTGACGCTCGGCGCCGAAGTCGACGAAGGCGGCCTCCAGACTGGGTTCTACTCGTGTGATTTTGCCAACGTAGATGTTGGCTTTCTTTTGCAGGCGGGTTCTATTTTCGATATCCAGATCGTAAAGCTTCTGGCCATCGACAAGTGCCACGCGCATTTCCTCTGCGTGCGTAGCATTGATCAGCATCTTCTTCATGTCTAACTAAACCTCTCAAGGGGTTTAGCCGGCGCACGCCAGTACACACAGTCATAAAACGCAGATCTACGAAATCGTAAACCCGCCAAAACTCAGTGTGTTACAGCAAAGCTCTGCCATACTATGGCGGTTTCGCTGTACTAGTTGTTATCTCTGAGCAGTCAGCATTGGCTGTCGCTCATCGCTAATTCTGGTCTTGCCCCGGCAACCCTGGTTGTTGGTGTTGCATCGGGCGCTGCTTGCTTAGCTTCGTTAGTCGAACAGAGGATTTTCTCTGAGCACGTTCTTTGAGTGTCTAAGGGTCGGTGCCTTAAATCTCGGCGCCTGAACCAATGCTTGCTCGGGGAACAGCTAACTAATCAATCAGCGTTGTATGTAACTCAATGTTTGTTGAACTCTATTGTCGGTCTCTTTGTCTTTTTCTTTGTCGCGGGGGCCTGGATTCGTCTCATGCTTGCGCGACATCGTATACTTTTGAACAGTGAACTCGTATGGCCAAACTTTTGCCGGACCTTTGCCGGACCTTTGCCGGACCTTTGCCGGACCTTTGCCGGACCTTTGCCGGACCTTTGCCGGACCTTTGCCGAGAGAAAGTAGTTTGGGCGGCCCGTTCCTAATCAGCGATTCCCGTGAGGAATCAGCTGCTGAAACGTACAAGGGGTAAAATCGAGGCGCTAAATCCACCGTTCGTTCACCATAGTAGCAGCAAGCTTGGCTATGCTCAAATAAAAGAAGGACGATAGACCCCATGCTGATGATGCGATTGGTTTTGCCGGCCCGCCGTTTATGAGTGGTGTTCGCCACCTAACGGTCGACGAGCGTGGCGAAGGCCAGCGCCTGGACAACTTTGTCCTGCGCGAATGCCCCTCGATACCCAAGACTCGCCTCTATCGGGCCATGCGCAAAGGCGAAATCCGCGTGAACAAGGGGCGAGTAAAGCCCGATCAAAGACTCACTCTGGGTGATATTGTCCGCCTGCCTCCCCTGAGCGCCCCCCCGCCTAGAGAGCCAGGCGCGGCACCTCCTGGATGGCAGGAGCGGATCGCAGCGCGAGTGGTGTTTGAGGATGATCACCTCCTGGCGATTAACAAGCCGTCAGGAATTGCTGTGCATGGTGGCAGTGGTTTGCAGTTTGGAATGATCGAGACCCTGCGAACCATGCGGCCTGAGTCGCGTTTTCTCGAACTCGTGCATCGTTTGGACCGGGAAACCTCTGGCCTGGTACTTGTGGCCAAGAAGCCCGCGGCCTTACGTGCCCTGCACGAGCTGCTACGCCTTCAGGGAAAAATCGACAAGCGTTATTTGGCGCTTGTGGAAGGCAGCTGGCCCCGGCATCAACGTCTGGTTGACGCGCCGCTCCAGCGCTTTGAGCGTAAATCGGGAGAGCGGCAGGTTAAGGTCGCGAAGGGCGGTAAACCCTCCGTGA
This sequence comes from Congregibacter sp., assembly GCF_965662665.1. Taxonomy (NCBI): domain Bacteria; kingdom Pseudomonadati; phylum Pseudomonadota; class Gammaproteobacteria; order Cellvibrionales; family Halieaceae; genus Congregibacter; species Congregibacter sp. The sequence continues at coordinate 41,118 of NZ_CBFIIF010000020.1, forward strand.
CTGAATTTAGAATTCGAGACAGTTTCAGGGAGACGACCTTGGTGGAGGCCCGGCCTCTCACCGGGCGAACCCACCAGATTCGTGTCCACGCGCTGCACGCGGGCCACACGCTGCTTGGGGATGGCAAATACCAGAGCCCTCGCAGTGAAGCGCTTGCTCAAAAGCTGGGCTTAAAACGTCTTTTTCTCCACGCAGAATCGTTATCGTTTGTGCTCAATGAGCAGCGCTATCAGCTGAGCGCGCCTCTAGATAACGAGCTAGAAATAATATTAAAAAGATGTGCTAAATAACTATTTATAAAGGGTATATGCCGGCGTCTTTAAGTATATCGCAGGTCGCAATAAGTGGCAGCCCTTCGAGTGCCGTAGGATCGCTGCTCTCAAGAGCCCTAAAGAGGCAGATGCCCAATCCTTCCCAGCGAAAGCTTCCTGCGCAATCTAAAGGGCGCTCCCGATCTACATACTCTGCAACCTGCGAGTCCGACAGGTGGCGAAACTTCACCGTGGTTTGCACGCAGCGTCGCGCAATGACTTTGTTACCGCGGGCAAGACTCACCGCCGTAAAGAAAATTACGGACTGCCCACTACACAGGCGCAGCTGATTCTCTGCCGCCGGCACGGTGCCGGGCTTGCCAAGAAGCTGCCCGGCGGTCGAGGCGACCTGATCGCTACCCAGGACAAAAAATTCGGGATACTGCGTTGCTACCGCAAGTGCTTTTCCGTCTCCCAGACGCTGGGCGAGGGACTCTGGCCGCTCCCCGGGTTCGGGGGTTTCATCGGTCTTTGAATCTACGCAGCTAAAGGGAATCTGCAGGCGTTCCAGAAGGCGCCGACGGTACGGTGATGTAGAGGCGAGGACGAGCTGGGCATTGGAGGCTTGATTCATATCACCATGCTTAAGCTAACGCTCGGGATTGTAAAGATTTTTTTGACAATAGGGGGGGCGATCACTATAGTGCGCCGCCATGTCGGCAGCCCCTCTCCCGAACCGAGTCAATATACGCAAGGCGGTGACCCGGTCGGCGCGCTATTCGGGTAGCCTTGGCGCTGAGCAATTACCTCAGTTTGCAGAGCTACTGGACCCCCGTGCACCGTTGATAAATGTGACGGTGGAATTCGGGGAGGACGAAGAAGGACAACAGTTTGCGGCGGTAGAGATGCAGGGAAGCGTCGTGCTGGAATGTCAGCGCTGTCTACAGCCAGTGGTCTGCGAACTCACACCAGATAGCCGTTTGGGGATAGTGCCGGACGACGAACAGGCAAAACAATTGTCTGCAGGTCTGGAACCGCTGATAGCGGTAGACGAGGTGGATCTGTGGGAAGTGGCCGAAGAAGAATTGGCGCTCGCATTGCCCGTGGTGGCTTACCATCCGCAGGGAGAATGCGAGCCACCTAAGAGTGATCGGCCCAGCCGATCAGATAACGAAGAACTGGGGTCGACCGATAAAGCATCGGAAAACCCTTTTAGTGTTTTATCGTCGCTCCTGGAGAGCAACGATACGAAGGAGAAATAGCTCATGGCTGTTCAAAAGAGCAAAAAGACCCGCTCGCGTCGTGGCATGCGCCGTTCGCATGATTCGCTAAGCGGACCCACGCTTAACGTCGATCAGACTACTGGCGAGACTCATCGCCGTCACCACATAACTGCTGACGGTTTTTACCGTGGCAAAAAAGTGGTTGAGACCGGATCTGACGACTAAGTCCTTCAGCCCGGTGCGTTAGCGCTGGGCTGTCCGGTAGGTAATTAGCGGCACCTTTGGATAAGTGAAGCGCGATGAAAGAATCGTATTTACTTTGCCAAGGTGCCGCAGTTCGTTGCTAGACCTGTATAAGCGAGGTTTGGATACGGTACTTGTTACGGTCTCTATCCAAACTCACGTGGAATGCTAGCTGTTGAGATCCAGTGATTTTGCAAAGGGGATGTATGCGCCAAGATTTAGCCTTTTTGTTTCCCGGCCAGGGTAGTCAACGCGTCGGCATGCTTAATGACGCGATTCTGGAGTTTTCGGAGTCGGCGGCTGTTTTTGAAGAATCGTCTGACGCTTTGGGGTTCGACCTCCTTGCGCTGATTCGAGACGGTGATCCAGAGCAACTCAATCTCACTGAATATACTCAGCCGGCGCTTCTTGCGGCCTCCGTGGCGCTTTGGCGGGCCTGGCTGGCACAAGGCGGCGTTCGTCCCGCTGCGATGGCAGGACACAGTCTTGGAGAATTCTCGGCACTTTGCTGTGCAGGTGCATTAACTCTCCGCGATGCTGTTTCTCTGGTTCGTGAGCGGGGCCGCTTTATGCAAACGGCTGTTCCCGTAGGTGTGGGAGCCATGGCGGCGATTCTCGGTGTGGACGATGAACTTGTGAACGCGACTTGCGAAGAGGTTTCTGCGCACAGCGATGGCGTTGTCCAGGCGGTGAATTTTAATGCGCCGGGCCAGGTCGTTATTGCCGGGACCAGCGCCGACGTTGACGCAGCCATTGCCGCGTTAAAGGAGGCAGGCGCAAAACGAGCGATGCCCTTACCCGTTAGCGCGCCTTTCCATACGTCGCTCATGCAGCCCGCGGGCGAAAAGCTTGCCGAAGTACTGCAGGAGCTGACGATTTCCAGTCCTGATATCCCGGTTGTGCATAATGTGCATGCTCAGACCGAGCAGGATCCCGAGAAGATCCGTGCCCTGCTCGTAACGCAAATTTCTGCCCCGGTTCGCTGGACCGCTTGTATGGCTGCCTTGCAAGCGGGCGGCGCTGTCGAGTTCGCGGAGTGCGGCGCGGGAAAGGTGCTTGGTGGACTGCTGCGTCGTATTGATCGCAGTGCAAACTGCGTGTACCTCGAAGAGCCAGAAAACCTTCGGGCCGCCGTTGCAGAACTCGGCGCCTGATTTAATTATTGAGGTCGAAAATGTCCGAAGAAACTCAAAGCCATGAATCGCGTGTCGCCCTGGTGACGGGAGCAACGCGTGGTATTGGACAAGCTATTGCCGATGCTTTGGCCCAGCAGGGGCATACAGTCATCGGTACTGCAACCAGCGACAGTGGTGCTGAAACTATCAATGAGCGTTTGAGTGCCCACGGTGGCGCGGGTATGCGACTGGACGTTGCAGATCCCCAAAGCGTTGCGGCCGTGCTGGGAGAGATCAATGAGCGCTTTGGCGCGCCTCTCATTCTCGTCAATAACGCTGGCATTACCCGCGACAATATTCTCATGCGAATGAAGGATGATGAGTGGCAGGGCGTTCTGGATACCAATCTCACGTCGCTGTTTAAAACATCCAAGGCAGCGCTTCGCGGTATGACCAAAGCGCGTTGGGGACGCATCGTGAACATTACTTCGGTGGTAGGCTCCATGGGGAACGCAGGTCAGAGCAACTATGCGGCCAGCAAAGCTGGCGCAGAAGGATTTTCCCGAGCATTGGCTCGAGAAATTGGCGGCAGAAATGTCACGGTCAACGCGGTCGCACCGGGATTTATTGATACCGATATGACGGCGGCGCTAAGCGACGATCAGCGAAGCGCGATGTTGTCCCAGATTCCTCTGGCACGTTTGGGGGAGGCAAAAGAAATCGCAGCCTTAGTTGCATTTTTATGCAGCGAGTCGGCAGCGTACATAACGGGTGAGACAATTCATATTAACGGTGGAATGTACATGGCTTAATGTTCTGGGTGGGTGTATGCCGGCTAGAAAAAAACCGGTAGACTTCCGACCTGCCCAAGAACATTGGGGATGTAGGTTTTCCTTCAGCAGGAGTATTCGAGGATCATGAGCAGCATTGAAGAACGCGTAAAAAAAATCGTCGCTGAGCAGCTCGGCGTCAAAGAAGAAGAAGTACAGACTGAGGCCTCTTTCGTAGAAGATCTCGGAGCAGACTCGCTTGACACAGTAGAGCTTGTAATGGCGCTCGAAGAGGAGTTCGAAACTGAAATCCCCGACGAGGAAGCCGAGAAAATTACAACGGTTAAGCTGGCTATTGACTACATTAACGAGCACCTCTCCTGAGTGCATTGCTAGCGCGCCGTAGCGCGTTTAGCACGCGAAGAGCCGTGACTACCGCCAGGTATCACGGCTTTTCTGTTTGTGTGTGGCCTGTAAGTTGACAGTGATTCGGTAGCGAAGGGAGAGCAATTGTGAAGGGAAGACGCGTAGTTGTAACGGGAATGGGGTTGGTGACTCCCGTGGGACACGACGTGGAGTCAAGCTGGGCATCGATTCTCGCGGGGCGCAGCGGCGCGGCACCTATCGAAGCTTTTGATGTTGACGCTTACAGCACGCGATTTAGCTCCAGCGTTCGAAACTTTGATATAGAGGCGTACCTTCCGGCAAAAGACGCCCGAAAAATGGATACTTTTGTTCAGTACGGTATGGCTGCGGGGATACAAGCCGTAGAGCATGCTGGCTTTACTGTCACCGAAGAAAATGCGGGGCGCGTGGGTTGTGCCATTGGCTCGGGCATCGGTGGCATTGGTCAAATCGAGAAGAATTCAGAAATCGTAAATAGCACAGGTCCGAGGCGCATTTCCCCGTTTTTCGTACCGGGCTCTATCATCAATATGATCGCCGGTAACCTGTCTGTGCGTTACGGCATGCGTGGTCCCAACATCGCTATTGTTACGGCGTGTACCAGTGGCACACACAACATAGGGCTCGCAGCGCGGATGATTGCGCAGGGTGATGCCGACGCGATGCTGGCGGGCGGTGCCGAGATGGCAACAACTAAAGTAGGTCTTGGTGGTTTTGCCGCCGCGCGTGCTTTGTCTACCCGCAACGATGACCCCGAAGCAGCCTCGCGCCCCTGGGACGCTGATCGCGACGGTTTTGTGCTGGGGGATGGCGCCGGCATGATGTTCCTCGAGGAGTACGAGAGTGCGAAAGCGCGGGGCGCTCAGATTTTCGCCGAGGTCAATGGCTTTGGCATGAGTGGAGACGCTTATCACATGACACTGCCGCCCGAAGACGGCCGTGGTGCTGCTGATGCTATGCGCAATGCCTTAGTTGACGCGCAGCTTGACCCTGCTGTGATCGAGTACGTCAATGCTCATGGGACCTCTACGCTTGCTGGCGACGTAGCCGAGAGCCGGGCAGTGGAGACAGTGTTCGGTTCTGCAGCGTCTAAGGTTGCCGTGAGCTCGACTAAATCCATGATTGGACACCTGTTGGGTGCGGCAGGCGCGGTAGAAGCGGTCTTTGCAGTACTGGCCCTTCGCGATCAAGTGGCGCCGCCGACAATCAATCTGGATACACCAGGTGAGGGCTGCATACTGGATTACGTGCCACACACAGCAAGAGAGATGACTATCACGCACAGCCTGTCCAATTCCTTTGGTTTTGGTGGTACCAATGGCTCGCTAATCTTTGGCCGCGTGTAGGCCTTAGCTTGGAGGCAGCGGCGGCGAAGAACAGCGCCTTGCTGGTGCCGGCAACTGATCGCTCGTTTCTCTACGGCGATGGCGTATTCGAAACGCTGCTTATCGCCAATGGAATTCCCCTTTGGCCTCATCTGCATCTTGAGCGACTCCGTTTGGGAGTAGACCGCTTGCGCATACCTGTAGATATGGCGGAGGTTCGCGATGCCATCACCGGCGTGCAGCATCACTATCAAATCACAGCAGGGATCTTGCGTGTCACAGTGAGCCGCGGGGACGGCAAGCGAGGTTATGCGCCCTCAAAAGGAGTCGCAGCCAGGGTGACTGCTGCGCACTCGCCCCTTGGCAGGGAACCGTTCGAAGCGCTGCCGGCTGCAGAGGTGGCGACCTCATCAATTATCATGGGGGATCAACCGCTGCTCGCGGGTCTAAAGCATTGCAATCGTCTGGAGCAAGTGATGGCCGCCGCGGAAGCAGATGAGCGGGGCGTGGATGATGTTGTGCTGACAAGAGGTGACGGTTCCTATCAGTGTTCCAGCAATGCCAATGTGTTTTTTTTGCAGGGCGACCACTTGCTAACTTCACCCTGCGATCAAAGTGGCGTATCAGGCACGCGTCGCCGACTTGTTGTCGAGAGCCTCTCTGTGAAGCTTGGTCTGCGGGTAACAGAAACGCCTGTTACTGAAGCTGAGCTGAGTAATTCGGACGCGGTGTTTCTTTGCAATAGCGTTATCGGCATTCGCGGTGTCTCCCGCTGGGGAAATCGTCTCTTTGAGCCCAGCGCGATAGTCAGCCAGTTACAAACTGCGTATTTTGATGAGGCTCGGCAATGCTGCGCACTCTAGGGATTGCTGCCGCTGCAGCCTTATTGGTCTCCATCGGCGTCGCGCTGGTCATTCGCGAGTGGTGGCAAAGCCCGTTGGTGATACCGGAAGAGGGTCTCATCGTGCAGGTAGAGGCAGGGGACAGCCTGAGTCGATTGTCACGGCGCCTTGCCACAGCGGGAGTGCTCAAACAGGAGCGCCTGTTTAATCTAGCCGGGCGTCTGTTGGGGGCTGATAGCCGAATTCGATTGGGCGAGTATCGCTTACAGCCCCAAACGACTCCCAAAACCTTACTCTCGCTGTTGCAAAGCGGAAAAACCGTACGCTACCTCGTAACGATACCCGAAGGCATCACGCTCAACGAAGCACTACAGCTGATTCAGTCCAGTGAAGGGGTTACGTCGCTGCTGTCAGATGCTGATGATCCCCGCTTGCTGGAGTTAGTCGCGCCCGCAACGAACGCCGAGGGCTATTTTTTGCCCGAGACTTATCAATACGAGCGCGGCGACAGCGATCTGGATTTGCTCACAGAGGCGCACCGCATGATGAAGGAGGCGCTGGAAGAAATCTGGGGGCAGCGTCAGTCAGGGCTTCCCTACAGCAATGTCTACGAGGCACTGGTTATGGCCTCGATCATAGAAAAAGAAACGGGTCTCGCCCAGGAGCGGCCGGCTATAGGAGGCGTTTTTGTACGCAGACTGCAAATGGGTATGCGCTTGCAAACAGACCCCACGGTAATCTACGGACTTGGGGACGCGTTTCAGGGTAATCTGCGGCGCTCACATCTGCGTGATGAAACTAATGTTTACAATAGTTACCGACATCATGGTCTGCCTCCGGGGCCCATCGCCTTGCCGGGGCGAGCTGCACTCATGGCCGCGGTAAACCCCGAAGATGGTGACGCCCTGTATTTTGTAGCGCGAGGCGATGGGAGTCATCAATTCAGCGCTACTTTAGATGAGCATGAAGCCGCAGTGCGTCGCTATCAGTTGTCTCGACGCGCCGATTATCGATCAACACCGGAGAACAAGCAGTAGTGGCGCAGCAAGGTTTATTTATCACGCTTGAGGGTGGCGAAGGTGCGGGTAAAAGCACGGCCATGTCCTTTGTCGAAGAGCGATTGCGTGAGGCGGGAGTTGATATCGTCTGCACGCGCGAGCCCGGGGGAACCCGGTTGGGCGAGCAACTACGGGAAACGCTCCTTGCGCCGTCGGAAATCGCTATTGATCCGCTAGCCGAACTACTCATGATGTTTGCCGCCCGCGCCCAGCATCTGTCCGAGTGCATCATCCCCGCGCTCAATAGAGGGCAGTGGGTTTTATGTGATCGCTTTACCGATGCCACCTACGCGTATCAGGGCGCTGGTCGAAACATCGGAGAGGCCCCCGTGGGCGTATTGGAAGACCTGGTGCAAGGTGAACTTAGGCCCGATCTGATTCTATTGCTGGATGTTCCTGCAGAGGTGGGTTTGTCGCGGGCGCGGGGCAGGGGAGCGCTGGACCGCTTTGAGCTAGAGGACCAGGCGTTTTTTGAGCGCGTACGACAGTCCTATTTGTCCCGAGCCAGGCGGAGCAGCGGCCGATACCAAATCATCGATGCCGCCGCCGAGCTAAGCGAAGTAGAGTCCGCCTTGGAAGCGGTTGTGAAGGATTTGATTGCCTGCCCTCCGCTGGTGCAGGTCTAATGGCATTGCCGCCCACGCTGGAAACACCTCCGCCACAGTCCCGCTGTGTCCCCTGGCACGGCGCCGAGTGGTCCAGTCTGTTAAGGCTGTTCAGCAAGCAGCGATTACCTCATGCCATGCTCTTGGAAGGGCAGCCCGGCACAGGGCGAAATATGTTGGCACTGGCCGTGGCGCGGTTTTTACTCTGCAGTGAGCGTGACGATGAGGGGAACTGCGGCCATTGCAAAACCTGCGTTTTGAGTGCTTCTGCCGCCCACCCTGACTTTATTAGTGTGTTGCCCCTGGAAGCGGGTAAAGCCATAGGTATTGATGCTATTCGGGAAGTCACTCGCTTTGCGGCGGGTACGCCAACGCTTGGGCAGCACAAAGTGATCCTTATTTCGCCTGCGGAATCATTAACCGTGGCGGCGTTCAACGCGTTTTTGAAATGTCTGGAAGAGCCCGCGTCGGATACGTTCATAGTGCTGGTTACTGCAAGTGGCTACCCCTTGCCAGCAACGATCCGCTCGCGCTGTCAGCGTTGGCAGCTGCCTTCACCAACCTTAACTATTGCGCGAGACTGGTTGATGGCATCGCTGGGTGAGAGTGACGTCAGTCCGGATAGCGCAGAGGAAATGCTGGGGCTTTGTAACACCCGGCCCCTCGAAGCTCTGGATAAGTTGCACGGAGAAGAGCGCGATGCACTTATTGGTTTACACCGCAGCGCGCGGGAAATGTTGCGCCAGGAACAAAAATCGCTCGCCTTCGAGCAGGCGGTAGCCAATGTTGAACCCGGCAGTGCACTGGATGTCATTGAGAGTGTGTTGCAAAGCTGGCTCGTAGGGCTTCCTGCGGGCAAACTTCGCTCAAATGCAGCTCGGCGAGGATTCATGGCACTCGATGACATTAATCGACTGCGTGCTGCCAGGCGAAGCGGCAGCAATCCTAATGTCGATCTTTTGCGATTCAGTGCGGTGTCCGCTCTCAATGGGCTATGGGAGAGGTAAACGCAATGCTACACTCAAGACTGCCTAGGATACGCCCCGATCATCATGAATGAACAGTCGTCAGGTCACCAGGGAATTCTGTCTCTGACCATAAAGGACAAGGCGGTTCTCTATTCAGCGTATATGCCGTTTATCAAAAATGGCGGGCTCTTTGTGCCTACGAATAAGAGCTACGAAATTGGCGATGAAGTTTTCATGCTGCTGACACTCATGGAGGTGGCCGAAAAGATCCCCATCGCGGGCAAAGTAGTTTGGGTGACGCCTCGCGGTGCTCAGGGCAACCGAACCTCAGGTATTGGTGTGCAATTCTCCGAGCAGGATGCAGCGGCAAACGCCAAAATTGAAGAACATCTTGCAGGAATGCTGACCTCAGATCGCCCTACACACACGATGTAAGTGTCAACGCGAGACAAGCTGCTGCGTCAACTGCTACGCGCGCTGTGCTCAGCATCAAATCCGTTTAATGGTCGATCGATACCTGGCAGGGGCTGTACTGGCGCTAAACTGGCGCCAAGCTAACTACAGCAGAACGACAACAGGGCCCGCCGCTAAGAGTCCCCCATTGAAGTCAGTCACGATCCCGTCGCCCTAACTATTTATGACAGTCATTCTAGATATATACTTTAAGTCTCTGAAAAATAGTTGTTTTCATGAATTTCAGGCAAAAAAATGGGCTCCGAAAGGAGCCCAATAAGACCATTAGGAGTGAAACATAAAGGAACTAAATCCTTCAAAACGGAACATTGGGTTTGTTCCGGTGACAACATTCCTGCGAGGAAATGGGGTCACCTCTATAGTAAAGCGATTATTTGGGGATATTCCATAGTTTGTTGCGTAAAACCTAGTTCTTTTGCGAATATGGATACAGATTTTTCATAACCACAGGAAGCAAAAACAACGTTTTGAAGGCTGATAAACCACTTTTGGGCGTCCTAGAGGGCTTTTACGGTAGGTCTTGGACGCAAGCTTCACGTTTGCTAATGGTTAAGTGGCTGCCAGCGATTGGCGTAGAAGCGTACCTCTACGCGCCAAAAGCCGACGCTTATCTTCGCAAGGCGTGGCAGCGCTCTTGGCCCAAATCGGACCGTGAATATCTGGCATCAGTAGCAGAGAGATGTAATGCCAGCGGCCTTGAATTCCATGTGGGGCTATCGCCCTTCGACCTTTATCGGGATT
>NZ_CBFIIF010000021.1:0-49681 GCF_965662665.1 Congregibacter sp.
AAAGCTGCCTGTGGGGAGTTCCCAGCTGTCCGGCGCCAGGAAGGGAAACTGTGTGAGCACGGCGGGACGTGAGGGGTGGACGTGAGGGTCGATAAAACCGGGGGTCAGGACCTTGTCGTCAAATTGCGCGTCGACGCGATAGTCCTTTAATGCGGGTGTTGCCTGCAGTTGCTCAACACTCCCCACGGCGACAATACGACCCTCGTTCACCGCAACTGCCGTAGCTTGGGGCAGGCCCGGATCCATGGTGATGACTTTGCTCGCGGTGAATATCACTTGAGCCCGAAGGGGCGCAGCACAGGCTATGACAAGTAAAAAAACCAGCCATGCGCGACCGTGTTTTGAACAGAACGAGGATAGCAGAGACTTGAAGTTCGTCAGACCGTACATAAAAGACCCACTTTGCTACGTTTGTTATGTAGCAGGGAGTCTAGCGGTAATTCATGGGCAAGCGCTAACGCCTTACTGAATGACTTTAATCCAGTCGCCGGTGCGTGGCTCTCCCCGGGGGTAGAAGTCGTTAATAAGTCTTAGCTGAGCCTCGGCATCGGGTATCCGCGTGCTCGCGGCCAAGGAACCCACATTGGCACCGCGCGGTACCTGTATGTACCGTACATATCGGCCCTTGTTCGAACTCTTCTCTTTGGGGTGCATCGCACGGAAGCTCTCTATCAAGGCGAGCAACTGCGCATCATTGGCCGCAAAATCAGTCGTGTCGCCATCGAACATGTAGGTGAGGTTGCCGAAATGAAACACGGCGAGGCGTTTGTTCTTGCCTGCCGCCATGGCTACCGCGGTGTAGCCATCAAGGCCACTCTGCTGCAGGGCTTCGCCGCCCGTTAGGGTGCCCTTGGCTGAGGACTCCAGCACCGCCTGGGGCGTCGCCGTGGGGTCTTTTCTGCGCAGCGTAATGGTTAGGCGTGCGCTGCCATCTGGGGCCGCCGCTACAACGGAATGCGCGCTTGGGGTGATAGACCAGCCTTCCGGCTGTTCAATAGTGAAGCCCAGCTTGTTGTGGTAGTAGCGATCATCTGCCCGTTGTCCCTCGACGCTCTCGCCCCAAACAAGACCATCGGTGACTCGGCGGAATTCTCCCGGCTCCTCGGGACTCTCGATGTAGGTGCCATCGTCCAGCTCATTGGCTGCACGAATCACTGTTTGGAGGCGCTTGTCATTGCGTGGGTGCGTTGCATACAGGCCGTGATAGGTCGTGCCGCTTTTGCCGGCGGCCTTGGCTTTCAGGCGCATGAACTGTTCCTGATTTTTGAGTACGCCAATGACGTCCAACAGGGCCTCGGGCTCGTAGCCGGCTTTGTACATGTACTCTGCGCCCAGGCCGTCTGCTTCAAGCTCCATGTCGCGGCCATAGCCACTGATTAATTCGGCGCCGTACATGCTGGATGCTTCGTAGACCGCGCTGCTGCCTGTCAGTACGTAGGCGGTGGTAGAGAGTACTTTACTGGTAACTCCGGCGGTCTGTCTGCGGCCATGATGGCGGGCGGTCACGTGGGCAATTTCGTGGCCGATAACCCCCGCCAGTTCGGCTTCGGTATTAAGATAGCCAATGAGACCCCGGTTTACATAGATAAAACCGCCGGGTGTTGCAAAGGCGTTGATCTCAGGGGCGTCAATGACGGAGAAGGTAAACTCTCGGTCGGGCATATCACTCTCGGCGACCAGTCGCTGACCGATCTTGTCGACATAGGCCTGTAACTCAGGGTCCTCGTAAAAGGCACCTTCCGCGAGAAATTTATCGTACATTTCCTGACCGGTCTCGCGCTCGCTGTTGGAGCCTGAGAGCACGACCGATGTGCCACCCGTCGCTGGGTTCACCGCGCAGCCGGGCACGCTGGCAAGCGCCGCCCCCAGCAGTGTCACCAACAGCAGCTGTGGGAGTTTAGTGTTCACTGGACAAGAACTGCAGTAATTGATCTCCCAGTCCGTCACAGGCTGTGCCCTGAACAGGAGCGATGATGGGGATAGGGACGATGACTGCAGGCATGTAGGACTGCCCGCTGGTGCTGGCGTTTAAGCGGCCCACTTCGGCCTTATCCGTAAAATCCCAAATAGTGGCTTCGTAGTCCGAGGCGTCGCCCCAGGTGCCAAAACCGAAGCACCCCGCGCCACCGGGGCCAACTCCACAGGTCATGGAGCCGGCGGAGTTTGTTCGCACGGTGCTGCCGTCTACCCAAATCATGTATTCGAGTTTGAGATTGGCTAACTGTTGCGCGACGGGTTCTTGTTGCACCAGTCGATCGATATCTGCAGGGCGCAGGGGCGCGGTGCGGGGCTCGAACCAGGGGTAGAGCGTGTTGATGAACTCGATCTCGTCGATGATCTCAATGCTCGCATCCCTCGCCACGACGTGATCGGCGATGCACTCAATAAAGTCGAACTCCGTCTCGTAGTCGCTGGCGTGGCGCCGTCCCAAGATGACGACGGTCGAATCACCAATACCTTCGATGGGCTCGTTAAAAACCATTTCGTCCACGGTAGAAGTGACGCAACCCATGAGCGTCGCCGAAAGGAGTACGAGAATCACACTGCGCAACGCTATGTTCATCGCGATGCCACCGCCCCCCGTTCCTGCTCCAGCGCTTGCAGCCACTGGGCTACCTCGGGAACTTTCTGAAAACTGGTAATGAAGTGGGCCCCGGCGTCACGCAGGGCGACCACTGCCGCGAGATTTACCGCCGCCTCATCGCTTTGTAAAAAGGCGGTAGGTGTCTTGCCATAGGCGGTCATCGTCCACTCGGCGATGGGTTCCCCGTTGGTTGTGACGAGCTGGAACGCATAGCGCATCCAGATCTCATAAACCTTGACGTTTGTGTGCGCAGGAATAGCGTATTGCAGTTCATCCACCCGGGGGATCAGTACCGCGTCGACTATGGGATTCATTTGCTCTGGCGCGGGCTTGCCGTCCATCTTTGTCACGTTGACAAACATGTTATTGAACAACTGACCCCACATCTGCACCTGGGCTTCACCGGTTTTTACGATCCAAGTCGATTCCGAGCGCCCTTTGGCTTCATCAAAAAACTCGTGGCCTTCAAACTCTGGCTCGTACCAAACGCCCAGCCTCACCGGCAGGGGTTCCATGAGCGGAGGAGGAAAATTACCCGTGACCACAACTTCCTTGGTGCCGCAGCCCGCGAGAATCACGAGCACAATCGCAAGCGCGATCCACGTGAGACCGCGGCGTGCCTGCTGGCTGTCAGGGCCTGAAGTCATTGAGTCCGACAAAGGTACCTCCGTTGCGATAGGTCAGCTCCCGCATCAGCGCTGCAAATCGAATACCCGTGGTTTGCAGATTTGCTGCCCGAATGAACTGTACGGGGAACCCCACGGCGTGGATTCGCACTAGTCGCTGGCCATCGGCGGCCTCTCGGTTGATTCGTTCCACAGTATCCACGACTTGTCCGATGGAGTCCCCAGTAAATTCATCTCCGAAGACATAGATACTAATCTTTTTGTTGGGGTCGTAAAAAGTACGGATCGCCGCCGTAATTCCCTCCACGGGGGAAGAGTTACTAAATACGTTCCAATTGCTCAGATTCTGCATAATCACCCGCCGGCGTCCATCGGTGTCAGGAATCCACTGGCCCCGGTAACGACTGAACATGTAGTTACCCATGTCATTCATTATCTGGATGCCCTTCACATTGGGGTAAATGTTTAGCGTGGCATCAATCTCCTGCATCATTCGGTCCCAGGCGTAAGAGAACATTGAGCCCGAGGTATCGATCACAAAGATGATGTACTCGCTGTCTACCGGAATACCGCCGATGAGATTGCTCGTCACCTCTAAGCCCGCAAGCAAACGTTTTTGCTCTGCGGTGAGCGATTGCCTCGCAATAGCCAGCTGCTCGGTGATGACCGAATTGGTGTTCGTCTCCACCTGAAGACTGTCATAGCGAGACTTGGTAGAGGCAAGCTGTCCGCGCAGAATGGCAATGCGTTCCTTGTACTCTGACAGCTGTTCCTGCCGTGCGTTCAGATCGCGGTTCAGAAAGCGGGTTTCGCCGCGGATCTCAAAAAGTTGCTCCTGCAAGTCTGCCACCAGCCCCTCGAGGTTGACCGTGGACGCCTCAATGATCTGCGGTTGCACAGTCTTGGTGATCATGAGTAGCAGGATGACCGCACCGAAACCACAGCAGATCACGTCCAGAAAGGAGAGGGTGAATTCCGCCATTTCGCGTCGTTTACGCATAATCCCCGCTCCTAGGGCCAGTCACTGGAGGGACTCATAAAGGACCCACGCGTGCTTTGAGCCAACTGCCAGAACTCTGAGGCCGCGAGAGGATCCCCCTCCATGGGCGCGAGGATGATGTTTACGGGAACATTCGCGGGAAGTTTGCGCACGGCCTCGCGATACAGTCGCTGTCGCTGGTTGCCGCTGACCGTTGACCCTCTGGGAGGGTTTGCTCCCTGAGTGGGCAGGCCGTCGGTGATCAGAAAAATGTTGTCAGGAACGGGGGAGAGCGTTTGCAGATAACTAAACACGTTCTCAAGGCTGGTGCCGCCTCCGGGAGTGATCTCTCTAAGCGCGGCGGACATATCCTCGAGCTGAGCCTGATCGGCAACTTCGAGCCACTTGCCAGCGGTTTCGGGAAGCGCTGTTTGAGCCTGAGTGTTAAAGGTAATTACCTGGTACTCGCTACCCACAGGGAGCTGTGACGTTAACCAGTCCATGGTATTGAGCGTCCGCACCCACTTCTCAGTGGTTCGCTGCAATACGGGATCCATGTTGCGCAGGCGGATGATGTTCACCACGCGATCGGCAAGCATGCTGGCGGAGACATCGAGCAAGATAGCGATGTTCTTACCGCCTAGATTAAGTCCTGTGAGGTATTGTCTGTTGCCATCACCGACAAAGCTGCGCGCACTTTTGCCGCTTTCTTCTTCGGCGGCCTCCCGGAGCCTTTTAACCTCTTCCTCCAGAGACTGAACCTCAGCTTTTAATTTCTCTACCGCTTCGTCTTCGCTGACGTCTTCGGGGATCAAAGCGGCGATGAGCGCTTCATATTCCTCCACCTCGTCGATCACACGGGTGGCCCTGCCGTCGGCTTCCACGATCTCGAGGTTCACTTCATCCAGAGTGTTGCGCAACACAACAAGGCCCTCTTCGCCCTCCCGGATGTCTTCTTCGAGCATGTTGACCTCTGAGAGCAGGTCGACGTTGAGCTCCTTTGATTCGACGACGATGGAGTGATCGATGATCAGAAACACAAGAATCACCGCGCCGAACCCGCAGGACATGATGTCCAGAAACGACAGGTTGAAGGTGCTGAAGCTACGCTTGTTGCGCTTTGCCACGGCTGCTCAGCCTCAGTCCTGCACTCGGATCAGGCGTCCGTGCCCGGTGGTTCCCAGTGAAAGTGTATCCCCCAATGCCAGGGGCTGTTGTGGCATGCCGGGCATTCCGTTGATCAGGGCCCCGTTGCCGTGCAGAGTCCAGAAGTTGTTTTGCTGGCGCAGGACAAAGCCGTCGCCGAGCTCAATCTCGCTGCCGCGCAGAGGCAGAGCCAGGGTTCCCAGCAGTACGTGCGTAGCGTTGTCCTGAGCGGCGCTCTGAGATGCAGGGGCAGACTGCGGCGGGGCGTTCTCAGTCGTCGCCTCGCTGGCCTCAGGCATCGATGCTGGATTGGAAGTCGCCTCGGGGCTTGAAGACGGCGCGCGCTGTAGGGCGGACGGAGGTAAGCGGTCAATAAGGTGGAGGTCTTCGCCGGCAGTCTCGATATGCGCCTTCTGAACGGTGAAGGCCTCCCAAAGTGCATTGCCCGCAAGCGTACTCGCAACGTCCCCCAATGCTTCAATACCCGGAATCAGCTGCAGTTCCGGATCCAGGAGTATGGGGATGTCCGGCGCAGGTCTTGACTGCTCAAGGCCTTTAATCAGGCGTTCACTGGCGGAGGCAAGCGCGCTTGCGGTAATGCGGCTACGGTGCCCGTCAATGTCTACGCTGGCCTCCCCGCGCTCCCGCAGCGTTGCCAGAATGCTGGAGAGCTTATTGTAGAGATTCTGTTCGCTACTGGCGCTACGCCTGGGATCGAAACGGGTCTGCTGGATAAAGGCCGTGGCGATGGCTGACACGCAGCGCTCCTGCAATGTCTTCAAGCCAGCAGCAGGTAAGGGAGTACTGCGCACCACGCGAAGCACCCCATCTTCCAACAGCAGCTCATTCACTATCGTCTGGTTTAGCTGTGCTTCCAGATGGATAGCGCGTCCCGTTTGCTCGAGGGCCGGGCTGTTGCTCCCTATCAAAACACTGCGACTCACGAGCCCTGTTACCGCAAAGTCACTGGCCTGGGCCACCCCCAGCAGCAGGGACAACTGTTCCTGCGGCATGCTCTCGGGGACCGCCAGCACAAGTGACGCAGGTGCGCCGGCAGTGGCGTGAATGTGACGGAGATGCGAGTGCACAAGGTCGGCGGTATGCCTGGCGGCACCTAGCGCGGGTTTTAGCGGTTGCGTGCTTAACTGCCACCAAAAATGGCTGTTACTGTCCCGGGGACGCAAACGTGCCTGTTCCAGAGCGACCTGCCCAAAGTGATATTCACTGCCCTCAAGAGTGACAAACCCCGGGCTGTGCAGCGCCGATCCTTCCTGCCAAAGACTGATTTGCGTATCGCGGCAATCGAGAATAGTCATCAGTCGCTGGCTACCAGAAAGCGCAGAAGGCGACTGTCGGCATAACGCTGGCCGTTCAGAACCAGACGTTCCTGGGCAAGCTGCAGCTGATGCAGACAGAACATAATAATGATCGAGAGCACGAGTGCCACAAAGGTGCTGTTAAACGCGACACCCAAGCTGACGGTAACGCCGGAAATGTCCCCTTCCACCGCTTTGTAGGCTTGCCCAAGGGCATCACCAATACCGCGAACGGTGCCAATAAATCCGATGGAAGGGATAGCCCAGGCAATGTAGCGGACCATGGATAGCTCGGAATCCAGACGATCGGATTCTATGTCGCACTGTTCCCGAATGGCGTCAGATACCGCCGGAATACTCCCCGTGGTCGCAAAGCGCTGGAGAGCCGAAAGCAGCGTGCGAGGGAGCAAAAAGGCCTGCTGTGCCGGAGGGAGCGCCTCGATGGAGCGGCTGTATTGTCGCGCGTCTTCCGGGAGCACGCTGGTTCCCTCGGGAATAGACAGTAACTCCTCTTCCAGAAGTTGCTGCTCCTTCATGTTCATCCATCCTTTGTAGCCCATGATCGAGAGAGCCCAGATCAGGAGGATGAAACAGGCTTCCTGCTCAAAGTCGCGGATGACTACTGCCAGGGTCCGCTTGGGGACGACTTCCTCGCCTGCGACCTGCGCCGCCATTTCGGCTGCCAGCTGATCGTCGGCGCTGGGCCGTATGACCGCGACATACAGGGCATGCACAAGAATAATCGCAGTGAGCAGGGCAAAAAGTTGGAACATGAACTCGGAGGAGAGGCTGTTCTTCATGGGTTTTCCTAGATATCCACGGGGAAGGCGACGGACAGATCTTCAGAGATCTGCTCCGACGCTTCGTAGTCTTCAAACGGTTGATTGGCCGGCGCAGCAACCACGGGCTCCTGCTCGTCCCCGGCGTCTGTCGCCGGGGCTGCTGTGTCTGTCGTTGCGGCAGGCTCTGCCGGCGGCTGAGCGATGGCCACGTAGTTGAACAGCACATAGCTGGCCAGCAGCAGGGCCAGGGCGCTCAGGTACTTTGTCAGCGTGGTACTTAGATACATGACCTTACTCCGCATAGCGCGCAATTCGAAATCCTACGTCATCTCGTCCCGCCTGCCCATAATCGCGATAGGACAAACGAAGTTCTGGCAGTCGTCCCAGGGCCCAGCTCGCGCCCCGAATGACATAGTTGTCGCCTCTCTGGCCACCCAGGGGATCAGTGGTGACCACACCGCTGGACGCCGGAATGATGTAAACATCGTGAATCCACTCAGAGACATTACCACCAAGATCAAAAATTCCCCGCTCGTTCGCGGTAAAGCTTCCCACCGGTGCGCTCACCACGTAGCCGTCGTTGTAGCCGTTGAGCACGCGTCCGGTGACATAGGCTGAGCTGTTATCGGCAACATTTTCGGCCACCGCTTTCGGCGGGAAGTCATCGCCCCAGGTAAAACGCTTCAGCTCTTCGCCGTGAACTCGGGCAACCCAGGCCCACTCTGCTTCGGTCGGCAGCCGGTAACCCAGGGCATCGGGGTTGAATCCGATAATGATGCCTTGCTGTTCCTGGTAGAACGGCGTGAGTCCCTCGCGCTGGCTGAGCCAGTTACAGAATGATGCCGCTTGCTGCCAACTGATCTGTGCCACAGGTTGGTGCTCGCGATTAAGGCTGTTGCCTTCTATCTGACCGGAGTTGTGGGAAGCCTGAAACTGACGAAACTGTGCATTGGTGACTTCCTGGTTCTGAATATAGAACGGACGCTCCAGACGCACGGGATGCAGCACCTCGTTAGCTCTGCGACCCGGGTCCCGGCGCGAAGCCCCCATGGAAAACTCGTTCCGTAGGGAGTCCAACGGGTTCATCAACGTTAGCGTTTGGCCCAGAGCGGTAGTGATAGTGGGAGTGAGGCGTGCCTTACGCGCGGCTTCCGGCGTTAAGAGCGTCAGTTCCACCAACTGCTCAAGACCGGGTCTGGGGGTGACGCTGCGCTTGCTGCTTTCGTAGCCGTCCAGGCGCGCTTCAATACGCTGGAGAATTGCCGGCAGGGAGAGTGTTTGGCTGCCTCGACCCACAGACTTGCCGTTAACCAGAAGCTCTGCCTCCGGGGGGCTGACCTTAACCAGGACGTCGCCCAGCAAGGGCCTAAGATTAAGTGTGCGCTCTTTGCTGGATCCTGCCTCCATGCGAAGGGTCTCGCTGGTCCGGCGATAGCCGGCCCGAGAAAGGCTGATGCGATGATCCATGTCTGGCTCGAGCTCAATCTCAAGCGGGGTTTGCCCGGCGAACCCACCATCGACACTGACATTAGCGCCGCTGGGGATGCTGTTTAAGCTCAGCACACCGGTTGCCGGAGTGAGCGTAATGCTGCCAAGGTCCTGCGCGATCCCCGCCTCGGTGGTCAGCGGGAACTCTTCGCTGGCAAAGCCGGGGAGCACAAGCGCCAGCTCGTGATCACCCTGAAGTATTTCAAAAGTGCCGGGGGTGTTTCCGATGGGTTCGCCATCGACACGGAGCTCAGCGCCGCCGGGATCGGTGGTAATACTGATATCAGCCCAGGCGGGATCAAGGGAAAGATCGAGCCGCTGTTGAACGTTGCGGCCGGTGACGTCGATAGTTTGCTCTATGGGGAGATAGCGCGGGAGCTCGAGCAATAGTGTCTGACTGCCAGCCTCCAACGGAATATCCGTCAGAGGCGTTACCCCGACTACGTCGCCATTTGCTGTAAGCGTTGCGCCTGACGGCGTGCTCGCTATGATTAAGCGACCGGGGAGGGGCTGAAGGATGATCTCCTGCCGTTGTGTGGCGTCCCTGGATACTTCGATGTCACTGTCATAGGGGTGGTAGCCCGGAGCTCTTACCGCTAGGGAGTAAGTCCCGGAGCGCAGCAGGAACCGGTCGCCAAAGGGGAGTACAAAACCCGCGAGATCGATGCTGGCTTCTTCCTCTGCGACGACGGTGATCTCTAATGAGCGAGCCGTGAGCAAAAACCAAAGCGCCATAAGGAACAACACGACCAGCACAATCATCAGCCAGCGCGAGGCAGGAATACCTGCTTTTTCCTGAACTGCCGCCGGGTTTAGGGGCTCGAAAGCCGCAGCCTGGATGCTCTGGGGTTTGCCTTCGCTCATCAGATAAGCTCGGTGCAGGCAATGTGAACAGATTCACTACTGCCGGGCGACACGGTAAACACCACTCGAACATCGCGATAGCCCCGGCGTGATCCCACAGCGGTGTATTGTCCGGGCCGTAAGCTGAGTTGTTCGCTATCAAACAAGCCCAGACGAGCGACTTTATAGACGGTGACCTCGGTGAGGCCATCGGAGCTCAGGCTGACCGGTAGCGGGGTGCTTGCCACAGAAAGAACGTCCTGAGCGGCTTCCAGCTGCGTAGTCAGCCGCGGGCCCAGACCGCCGATAGATTGGGCGCGCGTAACAGAGCTCTGCGCTTCACGAAGAATGGCATCATCTACCAGGCGTTCCGGCTGCTTTACGATAGCGGTAAGTTCTTTTTCGATTTGCCCTCGGGGTTCAGCAACGGCCAAACCCTCCCGCGCGAAGCGCAGGCTCTGATCGATCGCCAGGGCTTCTTCAAACACTTTGATTGCGCCTGCCCAGTCTTCCTCTTGTAACAGAGTGCTGCCGCGGTTTTGGAGTCGTTGGAGCGTGGACGCCGTGCGCGCTGCGGAAAGTTCCTGAAGCGCTGCAGACGCTTCGCTGGAGCCGGGGTTGAGGGAGGCTGCGCGCTCGAAGCGCTGTTGAGCAGTGTCAAAGTCGGCGGTATCCAACGCGGCGTAACCTTCGGACATGGCGCTATTAAAACGTTGACTGGTAAGGGCTACCGTCAGGCGTTGAAGTTCGCCTTGAACGCGCTGATGTTCACTGTCCGCGTCCGCGGCAAGCTCTATGTTTGTCACAGCATCAGCGAGATTTCCCGCTGCTTCTGAATCCAGGGCCGCTGCGACACTCTCCATAACGGTGGGAAGAACTTCCAGTCTCTCAGCAAGGCTGGCGGTCTCTGGCGCTCCGGGCTCAAGCTTCTCGGCGAGGGCCAGGGCGGCGGCTGCAGTGTCTGGATCCAGGGCTTCGATTGCGTTTTCGGCTGCCGCGACCTGTTCCTGAAAGCGCTCTGGCAACGACTGCTCCAGAGCCAGTGCCTCGGTCAAGGCCTGCTGATACTGCTCAATCGCCGAATCAAATTCGCGATCGCGATACAGTTCATCACCGGCTAAAGCCTGAGTGGCAATACCTGCCATAGCCTCGCTTGCCCACTCTTCGGCGCCGCGTTCCGTGAGGTTTTCCTGCACGTCCAGTAACTCCGCGAGGAGATCCTGAGCTTCAGCCCTGGCCTTTGCCGCGCGGGCGTCAGCGAAGGGGGAGGCGGGTGATCCAGTCTCCTGAGGACTCGTGCGCGCCGCGGGGGTGCTTTGCGCAGCGTCTTGTGACGTTGACCCTGCTGTCGCCGGCGCTGCAGAGTCTGCCTCAGTGCTCGCGTCTTGAGAGTCGACCCATCGCGGCAGCACAAATACCACCACAATCGCCAGAACGCCAAGACCTCCGAACGCAGGAAGGAGCCAGCCCGGCCTGGTTTCGGCAACCGAAGGCCTGTCCGCCGGCGTGAATTCCGGTGCGTCAAACGGTGTGGGTTGAACCCGTTGATACTGCTCAGTCACTGAAGGTTTTCCGACTAGTTCTGGATAGGAGTGTCGGACGCTGGGGGCGTGAGTTCACCGATCTCGTTGCGATAAATCTCTGCAAGCACTTCACGCCATTGCGCGTACTGATCGTCAACGCTGCCGCTTATCATCACTGTGCGGTCTTCAAGCTCAATCACCTGTGGCGTAATTTCCGCTTCCAGGGACTGCCCGATCTCTTCCAGTGCCTCGACATGTATCTGTGCCTCGGCGCGGCTTTCGAGTCCGCTTTTTAAAAGATATCCGCCTCCGATGATGGCAACGTTGCCGGCCGCGCGAGCGCTGCCGTCACCACTGCCCGCCGCTGCGATACCTGCAATTATCGCTGCGCCTCCGGCAATGAGTTGGCGGGTGCTTTCGCGTTTCAGCTCCTGATAGGCGACGACTTCTTCATAGCTAAGCTTGCGCCACTCTTGATAGGGGCCAAACATGTCTTCAGAGAAGCCGTTGTAATAGGTCTGCAAGGTGTCCACAAAAACATGGTCCCGTTCCCGGAGCATGCGCACGCGGGCCAGCATAGGGTCATCCTCAGCAGGCAGTCGAACCACAAGCTGTTTGCCTTTGCGCGTTTGGTCGAGATAACCCTCAAAGGCCTCGGCAGAGAAACTCTGGGCAAAAAGTAGTTCCGAGACCGTGCGGATTTCCTTGCGTTGTGCAGTGGGAAGTTCGTCAAACAGGGTCACCAGATCATTCGCCACCCGATGATAGACAGCCTGAAAAGGATCGTAGCTCGAGCGGGTCTTGGCGTCGTAGGCATAGCGGCTTGCGTTGCCCTCATAGATTCGATCAAGCCACACGTAGTCTCGCGAGTCGCGGGCAACAACTTTGATTTCGAGTGTTTCCCCATCGGAATGCAAGATGGTACCGCTGATCATCAAGTCGGTGATTCGATCTTCGTTGGGGACGAGTCTCACCGCACCCCAGGCACCCGAGTTTTGCAGCACCTCGGTAAGGAGCTTGGGAATGTATCTTGCCTCTGCGCGGCGAACTTCCGGATACAGACGCTCATCTTCATCCGCAAAATCGATACCCGGATCAAAGATGGCGACCGCCACGTCCATGAGCTCGTCCTCTGGCACCGTATGCGCCGGGGCTTCAAGCGCTGGGATCGACGTGCTCTTTACCGTCTGGCTAACGCAGCCTGCCAGACCAAGTCCCAGGCACAGCAATGCCAGCCATCGCAGAGCCGCCGTTGCTTGAGCTGTGTAATGCGGAATCACGGTTGTTTGATGCCCTTGTACTTGCGGTATTCAACCCAGAGCTTTTCTCGCACGGCGGGGTCCGGCTCGCGCATGGCCGCTTCCCGGAGCTGGCGGGCAACAACATCGTCATTGTTGCCATTAGGTATATCTGCTGGCGGAGGATACTTGGCGGTGTTCTGGGGAATGCTGCCACCACCGGAGCTCGCTCCGCCCATGCCGCCACCGACACTGTAGCCACCACCGCCCATCTCGCGACCGTAACCTTCCTCGGCTTCGCCGCCGCCGGCTCCGCCTCCTGCCGAGGCAGTTTGAATAGGTTCGTTGGGCTGTTGTTGGCGGCTAGCTTCACGCTGAGCGGCTTGCTCCTCGAGAATCATGGCATCAAACTCACCCATGCCACGTTCGAGCTCGGCGTCGAGGATGGCTACTTGCTCTGAGGGAGTCAGGGGCCCCTGACCGCCCGACGGGTAGCGTCCATAGGTGCCGCTACCTGAAGCTCCGTCGCCGGCTCCGCTGCTGCCAGTGCCCTGACCGGTGCCGCTGGCACCTCCTGCGACTTCACCCTGGCCCTGGGCGCCGCTTCCGGCGCTACCTACGCCTCCGGGGATGCCCGGAATGCCGGGGATTCCGGGAATCGCGACGGAGCCCTGCATACCGCCGCCAGAGCCATCAGTTCCCTGGCTGCCGGCAGCACCTGCTGATCCTGAAGGTTCTCCCATGCCGCCGCCTCCCGAGGCGACGGACTGCTCATCTTCCATGCTTGGGAGTGCGTCGCTGCCACCAGCGCTGTCTTCAAATCCAGGCTCACCGCCTCCTGCACCCTCGCCGCCACCGGAGTCACCGCCTGAGTCAGTCCCTGAATCACCGGCGTCTGCCGTCGCTTCGGTGCCAGAACCTCCATCGGCGGGCTCACCCTCGGAGCCCGCTTCGGAGCCGCTTGTTCCATCGCCCGACTGATCGCCGGACTCTCCACCGCCCGCAACTTCTGCTCCTGGCGCTTCACCACTGGGGAACTCGCCCATATCCCGGCTGACATCGCCGCCGCCCTGAAGATCGCCATCCGTAGACCCGCTCTGTCCCGACTCGGCGGATGAGGCGCTGCTCTGTGCAGTCGCTTCCCCGGCTTGCTCGCTGCCTTCGGCACCCTGACTGCTGCTTTGGCTTCCCGGTGACTGTGCGCCGGTGGAGCTGGACTGGCTTTGACTGCTCTGGGAGGAGGGACTACTGCTGCTCGACGGGCTGCTCGAAGAACTGCTGGAGCTACTTGAACTGCTTGAGCTGCTAGAACTACTGGAGCTGCTAGAGCTGCTGGAAGATGAAGATGAGGAGGAAGACGATGAACTTGACGATGAACTGCTCGGCGGCGGCGTGCTCGGAGACGGCATCGAGGGTGTTTGTGGCGTGGTGGGGTTGCTTGCGCTGGGGCAGCCCGTTAGCAACAGGCAGGCCAGTAAGGATGCCAGTGGCAGCTTTACGGGCAGACTAAGCAGCTGCAGCCCGTTTAGCTTAGGCGCCTGCAGTCCTCTGATTTGCTGTTCACCATGCGGAAGTGTCATAAGCCCAGAGCAATCCTTGTGTGTCTACCGGCAAGCCGTCATCAATACGCGGCCGGAACGGTGTTCGTCTTAGCCGGCTGATAATATCGCCCGCTTTCTCGTCGTTTCGAATATCGTCATCCAGACGGACGACATCCATGACGCGTCCGCGAGCGGAGACCCCGAATTCTAGCAGCAATCGGCCTTCCTGCTCGTTTTTGGGGTCGGGGAGTGCACGAACACCCGCAAGTCCCGGTAATGGCTGTGGCGCGCCTAAAAGCTGCTCTCTTAATTGTTGGGCAGTCTCCCCCTCTGCAAGTTCCCCGTAAAGTTCTGCGTAAGTAGCCATGGCTTCTGAACGTTTGCCGTGCCAAAACTGCCAGTCACCCAGCATGAGCATTAATTCAGCGGTCTCTTCAAGGCCGCTATCTCTCTGTTTGATCTGTATGTCATAGATAGCGCGGATGACGGCACTTCCCTGCTTGTAGCTTTGACTGCGATAGCCTATCTGCCGCGCTTCCTCATCACCGTAGATGCCACCAGTGCGGTATTGCCCGTTGGTCGTTTCGCCCACGAATCCACTAAGCAGGTATTGAGCACGGAGCATTCCGTAGAGCGGTGGCAGCAGCGCGGGCGATGTTTCTCCCTCGACTTTAGCGAACTCGGTGAGCGCATATCGGTACAGGCTCCACATATTGACCAGCCGAGCGAAGGGGTCCTCGCCAATGCCCGCTTCGTAGGCCTGCCGCTGCCAGAGGGCATGCTGCATCAGCGCTTGTCCCCGGGTGACGTCTGAAAGCGTTTTGGCCTGCACGCGGTAGAGATAGCGCTGTCTCTCGTCAGCTTCGCTCAGCGCGCCAAGGGCGATATGGCTGGCGATTTCTCCTTGCAGCAGTGATAACTGTCGGCGGCTGTACAGTCCCTCGTTAATCCGCGACAGGTGTATGCCCCGTTTGAAAACCTTTACCGCTTGCTGATGATCGCCATTTCGCTGCAGCGCAAGACCGAGACCCAGCAGATCTTCGCTCAGGCCTGGTGCAAAGGCCCCACCGTTACTCTCCATCTCCTGAATCCGCTTTGTGTAAGCGCGTACGTCGCTCATCAGGGATTCCCGAGCGGCTTCCTCACCCTCAAGCACATCGGACTGCGCTGCCTCGACTTCGACGGCTACGGTCACTGGCGCGAGCCCCACGACCAGCACAAGGCCCAGACAAACACCGAGCCATGCAAATTGGACGCGTTGTGGACTAGTAAACTTAGACATGCGGTTGGTTCAGCGGCTCCTAATCTCTACCTATCACTTTACGCACTATAGCTGTTTGCGGCTCACGCTAAAGCCCACAAGGCGCTGCGCTGCTGCTTCTTGGGTGTCCTAATGGCAAACTGGCCCAAAGGCGTCAGTACGGTGAGCATTCAGATGAGCAGATTACAGCAAGAGATTAGACAGCGATTGACTGAACAGTTCCAAGCGCTTGCGCAGGGGAATGATGCACCCCCTGGCCCCCGATTTCGCCTCGAAGGTCTGATGGAGGCGGCAGTGATCACCGGGGACGCGGACGAGGGGACTCTCCGGGCGCTGGTCGCCGAGCTCCACGAGTCCATAATGGGCGACACAATCGAGGCACTTTTAGGCGAAAACTGGGCGCGCTGGCACCCGTTTCCGCAGATTCCCGCGTTTTCTCATCGTGCGCCGGTATCTCCCTCGACCAGCGATTGACTATACTGCGCTATCAGCAGCGATATTTTGAAACTTGGGAGAGAGTTGAATGCGTTTAATGCTTCGTGCGGGTGCATTTGTCGTCCTGGCATACCTGATGAACGCTTGTGCCAGCAGCGGGATGTCGTCATTGGAGGCTGTTAGCGATTTTGATGCTGATTTTGCCTTTGATGAAGTGCAGCGCCTGGCCATCTTGCCCATTGATCGAACGTCCGCCGCAGAGAAGCTGATCAGCGATATGCAGGTGGATCGTATTAACAAGTCTCTGGGTATCGAATTGCAGTCCCGGGGGTACGAGATTGTCAGTGACCGGGACGCAGCGGACGTTTATCTGGCATGGCATCTCGTGACCCGTGAGAAGACGGACATTCGATCCTACAATGCGGCCAGTGCATACAACTGCTGGCGATGCGGACCTCCCGTCTCTGATGTAAGCGTTCGCCAGTACATCGAAGGCACGTTTATCGTCGACCTGATTGATCCCGAGCGAAACCGCTCGGTATGGCGTTCGACGATTCAGTCGACGCTCAAGAGCAACCCTGATCCCAAAGATGCCGAGATGAATCGCGCTGTCGCAGTGAAAGCAGTATTGGCGCCATTTCCGCCGGATAGCAGCGCACCCTGATGAGCGGCAATTTCGAGAGTTACCGGAGGGAGTACACCGCCGGTGGACTCACTGCTGAGGATCTGTCGGCTTCACCCATCGCGCAGTTTGAGCTTTGGCTGGAGCAGGCGGTCAAAGCGGGGCTGTCGGACCCCACGGCGATGGCCCTTTCTACCATCGATGAAGAAGGTCGGCCCTGGCAGCGCATCGTCCTGCTTAAGGGGCTCTCTGAGGGCGGTTTTGTGTTTTACACCAACTTTGGTAGCGACAAGGCCAAGGCAATGGCCGTCAACCAAAATGTATCGCTGTTGTTTCCCTGGAATGAACTTGATCGTCAAGTGATCGTAGGTGGTGTAGCTGAGCGCATGAGCCTCACAGAGTCAGCCACGTACTTTTTGTCGCGCCCGAGAGAGAGTCAGATCGCTGCCTGGGCCTCTCGTCAGAGTCGCCCTATCGCGAAGCGCGCCCTACTCGAAGAAGAAGTGCGCAAGCTCCGCAACAAGTTTGCGGATGGCGACGTACCGGTGCCAGATTTTTGGGGCGGATATCGAGTGCAAGCGCAGCGCATAGAGTTCTGGCAAGGTGGTGAGCATCGCCTCCATGATCGTTTTCGCTATGTGCGAGCCGAGGATGGCAGCTGGGACGTCGCGCAGCTACAACCCTAGCAACTGCTTCAGTGCATGCGTCTTTGATCCTTCAGCGCATACGTCTTTGGTCAAAGTAGCTCGATTGCTTATCGATGCCTGCAAGGCGACGACGCAGTACGTCCAGTGCGGCAGCCGCGACCATCGTTTGAAATAGCACGCGTTCTACGGGCCAGCAAAGACAGACCGTTTCTACCCGCTGGCGATCTCCCCAGGCTAGCCAGACCGTACCAACAGGTTTTTCCGCACTACCCCCTCCCGGGCCAGCAATTCCTGATACCGCCACCGCCAGATCCGCTCCTGAGGCATCGAGAGCTCCGCTGACCATTTCTTTGACCGTGGCTTCGCTGACAGCGCCCTCCGATTCCAAAGTTGACGCCTGCACACCCAGTACAGACTGTTTGAGGGCGTTGGAGTAGGTAACAAAACCGCCGGGGAAAACATCGGAAGCACCCGCTATCTGGGTGAGCATAGACGCGATCATGCCACCCGTGCAGGATTCGGCGCAGCTGAGTGTGATACCGGATTCCCGCGCAAGATTGATAACCGCCTCTGCGATACGCGTGTCGCCCTCGCCGATGATGTGATCGCCAAACAGCGACTGCAGCCAATCGTGACACTGCTCGCGTAAGGGGCGGTCTTCGGCCCGGGTAACGCTGAGTTTGATTTCCAGTTGCGGCGCGCCGGCGCGAAAGCTCAGGACAACTTCTTCGGGCCAGTCGGGATGATTATCCACGACGAGTTGCTGTGCTGTGGACTCCCCCAGTCCGAAGGTTTGGAGTCGCAGAATGTCTTTTTGCAAGGTAATGCCAAAGCGCTCGCGCAGGCGCTCTAGAATAATCGGTAGCATGGCGCGCAGCTCCCCGGGTACGCCGGGGGTGCAGAGCACCAGACAGCCACTCACGACCATCGAGAACCCCACTGCACTGCCCACGGGGTTGGGGATCAGGGTGCAGCCGGCAGGCAGCATGGCCTGTTTCCGATTCGCCGCGTTAAGCACAAGGCCGCGTTTTTCGCACCATTGCTCGAGATGACTGACGGCATCGGGATGTTCTTCGAGACCGCTGTCCGCGACCTCTGCGAGCACGGCGGCGGTCAAATCGTCGATGGTTGGCCCCAGGCCTCCATTCACAATGAGCACATTTGCGTCTGACGCCAGCGTCGACATTTCCCGCGCGAGGGCCTGACGGTCATCGCCCAAGGTCACGCGCCTGCAAGGTGTGAGTCCAAGTCCCGCTAGTTCACGCGCTATGAGCGCCGAGTTTGAGTCCACAGTGTCTCCACTCATCAACTCGTCACCGGTCAGCAGCAACTGCACGCGGGGTACTTCGGCCATGTTTTTCTCCATCAAGAGTGGTAGCGCGGTGCGAAAAGTAGCACAGGCGTGTCTAAGTACCGACTACAAGCTGTCTTGCGCTTTTGCGGCTGACAGTCTGCCCGGGCTTGGCTACACTGCCTGCCCTTTACGGATCATGGATTCGATCGGGAGTACTCATGAAGCGTGTGGTGTTCAATCAAAAAGGCGGCGTGGGTAAAACCAGCATCACCTGCAACCTCGCGGCCATAGACGCCAGCCTGGGCCGCAAGACTCTTGTCATAGATCTGGATGTTCAGGGCAACACCACGCATTACCTGGTCGGTGAAATCGATGCGGAGGCTTTTCCCGCAGAGGCACAGGGCGTATCCGGCTTGTTCAAGCAGACCGTGGGTTCTCGGCGTATGAGTCGTAATCCGGATGCATTTGTGTGGGAAACACCCTACGAAAACCTGTTTCTGATGCCCTCCAGTGCACTGCTATCCGAACTTGAGCGTGAGCTTGAGGCACGCTACAAAATTTATAAGCTTCGGGATGCACTCATCAAACTGGAGGATGAGTACGATCGGATTTACATCGACACACCGCCGAACTTCAATTTTTACTCAAAATCGGCGCTGATCGCTGCAGATAGCGTCCTGATACCCTTTGATTGCGACAGTTTCGCCCGACAAAGCCTGTATGCTCTGATGGATAACATTGCCGAGCTGCGTGAGGATCACAACGAGGATCTGGGTGTCGAGGGTATCGTGATTAACCAGTTTAATAGCCAAGCGCGACTGCCTGGAGAGCTGGTTGCCGAACTGGAGGCCGAAGGCTTCCCGGTCATCTCCACCTTCCTCAATAGCTCTGTGAAGATGAAAGAATCACACTATTTACACCGACCCCTCATCGATCTTGCCCCGTCGCATAAGCTCACCCAGCAATACATCGAACTGCATGCGGCCATTGATAAAGGCTAGTCGCTGGCGGTGGTCTGGTGCTGAAACGATCCGAGTCTCGTCAGAGACCTGTTGGTAGCGCTCTTAGAGTCCTAGTGTCTTAAGCGACAAAACGACTGCTCTACGCGGTCGTCTGACTTGGCGTTCGCGTCGGCTTTGTACCATACTCAGAACATGTACGAAGTAGCCGAGCTTGGAGCTGCCAAGAGTCTGGAGCCGCGACTGTCTGTTTCTGAGGCCCGTCAGCAATTGCGCGGGCTGTTGACAGGCGAAGACGATCTCATTGCAAACGCCGCTAATACTGCCGCGTTTCTCAATACCCTGTTGCCTGATATCAATTGGCTGGGTTTTTATTTCCTCAAAGGCGAGCAATTGGTTCTGGGCCCTTTTCAGGGCAACCCGGCCTGCGTGCGAATTCCCGTGGGTCGCGGCGTTTGCGGAAACTGCGTCGCCTCCGGTGAAACCCAGCGGGTTGATGACGTTCATGCCTATCCTGGGCATATAGCCTGTGATATTCGGTCTAGATCCGAGCTTGTAGTTCCCGTAAGAGCGCAGCATGACATCGTTGCGGTTCTGGATATCGATAGTCCGTCCGCTGCCCGCTTTAGCGCTGACGACCAAAGTTATGTCGAAGCATTAGTTGATGAGTTTACGCAACATCAGTTTGTCCAGGGATAGGGCGAGGTTCGGTGCCTTAATCCTGTTGAGGGGGTGTTAAGCATGAAAATTTCCAGAGCGATCGCTACCCGCACACTCTTATCCGTTGTTTTGCCCGTGCTTTTGGGCGCCTGTGCCAGCACTCCCCAGTGGGCCTTTGACGCGCGGGATGTTCCGCCGCTCAAGCTGGATGGGCAGATCCACCGCTACGAGCCTCACGACCTGGAGGCCGATGACCCCGGAATCCTGCTGGTCACCGAAGAAATGAAAGAATTCGTAGAGCTCCACACCGGAGAATCCAATAACGCCCACAACAAACTCATGGCGCTCCATCGCGCCATCAAGGGTCAGGGTGCCCTGGGGATGCAATATGACCCCTTCGCCGATGGCACGGCTCGCGATGCCTTTGACCGAGGTACTGCCAACTGTCTGAGTTACGCGCATATGTTCACGGCCCTCGCTCGCGAGGCGGGACTCAACGCGCAGTATCAATGGATGGAGGTGCGACCCGAGTGGCATCGTATGGGTGATCGCGTTGCCATTCGCTTGCACGTTAATGTGCAGGTCAAAATGCGTGACACAACTGAGTACATGGTGGATATCGACCCCCTAAATCGCTCGGAAGTGGCCGGCGCGCGGCTTATGAGCGATGAAGAGGGGTTTGCCCTGTATTACAACAACCTCGCCATGAACGCGCTGGCGAACGATCGCCCGGTCTATGCCTGGCAGCAGGTGGTGCGTGGACTCGAAGAGGCGCCCGGGTTTTCGCAGCTGTGGGTAAACCTGGGAGCAATCTATCGCTATGCCGGGCAGTACGCCGAGGCGGAGCAAGCTTATTTTCGTGCTCTGGAGATAGATAACGGAGATCGATCGGCAATGAACAACCTCGTCGTTCTTTACGAGTTGCAGGGGCGCAGTAATGAGCAGAATTACTGGGAAGATCGTCTTGAGCGGTACCGGAATTTGAATCCTTACTACCACGCGAGCCTCGGCGATCTGGCTATGGAAGAGGAAGATTGGGACCTGGCCTACGAGCACTACGCGCGAGCTACCAAATTGCAGCCCGATGATGGTTTGCTGATCTACAGTCAGGGCCTGGCCGCCCACGAGTTGGGGAATGACCAAGAGGCGGAGCGACTTATCTCGAGAGCTATCGAGCGAGCCTCTTTCCATGTCGAAAAGCAGCGCTACCGTGTTCAGCTAAAAATCATTCGCGAGCAGCAGGCCGCTACGCTCTGAACCCCTCGCAGGCATGGCAGTTCCAAAGTAGTTTGGGTATGCTCCGCGCCTTTCGGTTGGAGACGAACCATGACAGCGTTTTCACGCGTTCTCGACTTACTACAAACCGACCCTGACTCGGGGGTTGAAGTGGCTGTGCGCGGTTGGCTGCGCAGCAAGCGCGACTCCAAGGCGGGCATTTCTTTTCTTGCGATACACGATGGATCGTCATTTGATGCGATTCAGGCCGTGGTGCCTGCGGATCTTGGCAATTATGAGAGTGAGATATTGCAGCTCAGCACCGGTTGCTCGGTAGAGCTTCGGGGAACCTTGGTTCCCTCTCAGGGCAAGGGGCAGCAGGTAGAGATTCAGGCTAGTGAGGTGCGGGTGCTCGGATGGGTTGATGACCCCGAAACCTACCCCATTGCCAAGAAGCGCCACACTTTTGAGTACCTGCGCACTCAGGCGCACCTCAGACCGCGCACTAACACTTTTGGTGCGATCACGCGCGTACGCCACAGTCTGGCAAATGCCGTTCACAGCTATTTTCATGACAACGGCTTTTATTGGGTGAATACACCCATTATCACCGGCAGCGATTGCGAGGGAGCCGGAGAGCTTTTCCGCGTCAGTACCCTGGATATGAACAATATTCCCCGGACAGCTGACGGCAAGGTGGACTACGGGCAGGATTTTTTTGGTGGTGATGCCTTTCTTACAGTGAGCGGCCAGTTGGCGGTGGAATCCTACTGCCTCTCCATGAGTAAGGTGTACACCTTTGGGCCAACCTTTCGCGCCGAAAACAGCAACACCAGTCGCCATCTGGCGGAATTCTGGATGATTGAGCCTGAGGTGGCTTTTGCGGACCTCGCAGAGAATGCGGATCTTGCGGAGTCCCTGCTCAAGCATGTGTTCAGTCGGGTGTTGAACGAGTGCGAAGACGATCTGGCTTTTTTCAATCAGCGTGTTGATGACACGGTGTTATCCAGACTCACCGCGATGGTCGACCAGAACTTTGAGCGCATGAACTACAGCGATGCGATCACAATTCTTCAAAACAGCGGTCAAAAGTTTGAGTTTCCTGTGGAATGGGGTGTTGATCTTGCCAGTGAGCATGAGCGTTTTCTCTGCGAGCAACACGTGGGACGCCCCGTGGTTCTCATGAACTACCCCCGGGAGATCAAAGCTTTTTACATGCGCCTTAATGACGATGAAAAAACCGTAGCGGCGATGGACGTGTTAGCGCCGGGTATCGGTGAAATCATTGGCGGCAGCCAGCGCGAAGAACGCCTGGATGTGCTGGATGCGCGGATGGATCCTCAGCTACTTGAGGAGCTCTGGTGGTATCGGGATCTGCGGCGCTACGGCACCGTTCCCCACTCAGGCTTTGGCTTGGGTTTTGAGCGTCTGATCAACTACGTCACGGGCATGGAAAACATTCGCGACGCTATTCCATTTCCCCGCACCCCGGGTAACGCACACTTCTAGAGGCAGCTCCTGAGGTGCTGCCGCCCGGTTTTACCGCGGCGGCTTAGGCGTCTGTTGTCTCTTCGGGCTGTGAGATCACTTCGAGCTTCCGTCCCGAATTCGGATCAAGTTTAAACAGCGGCAGATGAGCCGTTTCTTC
Organism: Congregibacter sp.; assembly: GCF_965662665.1. Lineage (NCBI taxonomy): Bacteria > Pseudomonadati > Pseudomonadota > Gammaproteobacteria > Cellvibrionales > Halieaceae > Congregibacter > Congregibacter sp. Next base: position 22,808 of record NZ_CBFIIF010000021.1, read on the forward strand.
ATCGCTGCCTATGAGCGTGACCTTCACTGGAGTATTCACTCTGAAGTGTCGGCTCTTGCTTTTGAGGGTCGCTGTCCACTTATCAAAGTGAAACTTTTCTCCGGCTTTGCGCAGGTCCACGTAGCCCTCCAGACCACTGTCGTCCAAACGGACACTGAAACCGTTGTTGCCCATGTGCGATACATGGGCAGACCAAGGGCCCGGAGCGACCTCTGACTGACGTTGGAGATACTCAAGCGTTAACCAGCGCTCTGCTTCATTGCTGATTTGACGGAGCTTCTGAAGCTTCTGGTTAAGGGTATCGAGCTCGGGTTGTTCACAAGCCGCTGCAGCTTCTCCACGCAGTGTTGCTTTGATCTGCAAGTGCACAAGAAAGTCCAGGTATTTGCGCAGTGGCGATGTGCAGTTTGTGTAGAGCGGTAGAGACATGCCCATGTGAGCACCGGGTTTTTTGGACAGACGCGCACGGGTGAGCAAGCGATTCACCATGCTACGCAAAGGCAGTTCATGCTCACTGGCCGCGAGCTGGCGCAGCAAGTCTCGATAACCTTCGAGGGAATCGGGATCGAGACTCCCCGCATCCTTCACGTAGAGCTCGAGAAACTTCTCGCGGTCCTTCAATCGATCTCTTCGAAAGCCATCGTGCACCACGAACGGTCCGCTGGCTCCTGCATCGGCCAGGAGCACAGCCGCGCAGCGGTTTGTCGCGACCATGCATTCCTCTACGAGGCGCTGAGAGCTCAGCTTCTCACAGGGCTCTATGCTCTCGATATGGCCGCGATCATTGAGTTGCCAGCGAAACTCCTGACGATCTTCCATCACCAGTTCATTGGCCTCACGACGGCTACGGAGTGCTCTGGATACTTGATAGAGCGCTTCCAGGGGCGTCGCATGGCAAATTAGAGATTCGTCTTGTCCGCTCAGGTATCGATCAACCGCACAGTAGGACAGTTTTGCTCGAGAGCGGATCTTCGCTTCAAAGAATTTAAACTCGCCGACGCTGCCGTCTTCGGCGATCGCGACCCGACAAACCAAAGCCGCGCGTAATTCGCCCTCGGTCAGCGCACAGCGCTGCTGCGCGATGCTCTCCGGTAGCATGGGAACCACAGCACCGTGAAAGTACGCGCTGCTTGCTCGCGCTGCGACCGTGGCTCGAAGCGGTGAGTCAGCGGTGATGTAGGCCGTAGGGTCGGCAATGGCTACGTAGAGCAGCCAGCCATCACTGGTGACTTCGGCATATAGCGCATCGTCGATATCCTGCGTTCTTGCCGCATCGATGGTGACAAAGGCCAGATCCGAAAAGTCTTCTCTCCCGGGGTCGTTCTCCGGGGCCGCGTTGGCGAGGATTTCGTTGAGCTTTTCTTTGTCGCCCTCAGACCACTCGCGCTCCAGGCCGTACTTGGCCATGGTGTAGCTATTCTCTATGCCCGGCTCATCGGCGGCGCCTATGGTCGCGAGCACTTTGGCCTGGGGCTTACCGTCACGAATAGGGTGTCGCTGCAAGGCGCAGCGGAGGTAGTCGCCTGTCTTGGCACCGTTGCGCGCCTGCGGTGGCAAAAACAGCCAACGACTCACGCCTGGAATGTCGGGCTCCACAAACATCGCTTTGCCTTTGCTCACGCAGCGGCCGGTAAATTCTCCGATGGGGCTATCGACGAGGCCTTCGATTTCGGCAATGGGTCGTTTGTCTTTGCCCGGACGCAGGCAGACACGCACGCGATCCCCGGGGAATGCTTTGAGCATCTCGTCCGGGGGTACGAAAACTTCGCGGCCATCGTCAGTGCGGGCAAACCCATAGCGCGCAGGGGTACCCCGAAGCACTGCCTCGGTGCGCTCCTTCTCGGATTCAATCTGGGTTTTCAGCCCTTTGAGCTGGGCGAGGGCGTCTCGATCTAACATCGGAAAGCTGTGGGTGACCTACATCAAATTTAAGGGCGCTATGCTATCGGAAATGCCCGCAGGTGTCAGTTTGAAAGCGGTTTAAGTGTGCTTAACTTTCAGTGGAGATATCTTGCACTGATGCCCGGGGTTGTTTGGGGCGGGCATCGGTGAACCACTGCTGCGGAGCGTGTACAGTTTGGAAATTTCAGCACTTTGTCAGAAGTCCGTTGACAGTGTTTCGGACCAGAGCTAATAATCGAGGTGTTTCCAGCTTCAGGTGGACGCGACGATCTTTCCAGCCTTAGAGGGTGATCAGTGAGGCACCGGGTGTGTATTCCCCGATGCGATTGGTACTGAAGGTGCTCACAAAGCGCCAGGAGCCCGTGTCGCTCTGACAGATCCAGGCGCTTCGCAATTTTACTCTTCGTTATGGAACTTACCGACCCTTTCGCTCTTTCTTGCCTGCGTTGCTAAGCGCGTTTCAGGGCGCGTTCGTTTCAGCTGCACCCGCAGCGTTGCTTTCAAGAACCGCACTGCGCGTTTAACCACTTTTTTTGCCGTCATATCGTCCGATATGGCGTTTTCTGCTTGTCTGCCCCGAGGAATCGCTTATGGAATCTAGCTCCGTTGTGCACGACCTGACCCCGCTCGTCGAACCAGCAAAGAAAGTGTATGTGCTGGATACCAACGTGCTTTTGCATGACCCGACAGCTGTCACGGCGTTCAACGAGCACCACATTGTCATTCCTATGACCGTGTTGGAAGAACTGGACCACATTAAGGATCGCCGCGATAAAACGGTGAGTCGCGAAGCCAGAATCGCGATCAATATGATCGATAAGATAGTCGATGCGGCTTCACCCCAGGCGATTCAGGAAGGCGTTGGTATCCCTTCAGCGGACGAGCAAGGGAGCAGAGGCACCCTGGCGATTTACCCGGACCAGCTGATTAACGATCACAGTGACGTGCCCTATCTGGATGGCACACCTGATCAGGCCAACGACAATCGGATCATCAACGTTGCCCTGAAGCTGCAGGCGGAGAATGAGGGCGCTTTTGTCTGTCTTGTTACCAAAGACATCAATATGCGCATCAAGGCCAAGGGCTCGGGTCTGCTGCACGTAGAGGACTACCGGCGAGATCGTGTGCTCGATGATATTGATTTGCTGTGCAAAGGTTATCGTCACATTGAGGGCGATTTTTGGGCAGGCATTAACGAAGTCGATACGATTCGCGAAGACAACGTAACGCTCCATCGGGTATCCAGGGACGCGGTTGCCGACGCCTATCCCAACATGTTCCTGTATGACGATCAGGACTTTCTCGCCTTTGTGCACCGCATCGATGCCGAGTATTTGTATCTGCGTTGTGACAGTCGCGACAACTTGATGAATCGTCGTTTTTGGGGCCTGTCGCCGCGGAATCTTGAGCAGGCGATGGCAATGTCTCTTATCGGCAACAACGACGTAGATATGACGGTGATGACCGGGCCAGCGGGTTCCGGTAAAACCCTCATCGCTCTTGCTTATGGTTTGCACGCTATCCTTGAAGAGGGACGCTACAGTAAGCTGATCGTGGCGCGTTCAACGCCGCCCATCGCCGAGGATATTGGTTTTCTTCCGGGCACCGAAGAAGAGAAAATGGCGCCGTGGCTTGCTGCATTTGACGATAACCTGGAGATCCTCCACGGCTCTGATGAGTCCTGCACGGGCAGCATTGATTACGTGAAGGAACGCGCCAATATTCAGTTCAAGTCACTTAACTTTATGCGCGGACGCTCATTTAATAACGCGTATATCATTATCGATGAGGCGCAGGGCCTGACCCAGTTTCAGCTCAAGTCAGTTATCAGCCGTGTAGGTGAGGATTCCAAAATTGTCGTGCTTGGCAACCTGGCCCAGATCGATAATAAATACATTTCTCCGCTGACTTCGGGGCTGACCTATCTCGTAGAACGCAGCAAAGGGTATGATCACGCGGGTATCATGCACGTGAATGGCATTGTCCGATCTAGACTTGCCGCGTTTGCCGAGGAGAATCTCTGACCCCCATAGGTCGGCAGCTAAAACAATTTGGATAAATACTAAACCGCAGTGGACACTCTGTTTATCTTGCTTCAGCGCCTGCTGCCCCAGCATGCGCTGTCCCGACTTGTCGGTCGCCTTGCGACCGCCACGGGCCCTCGCTGGCTCAAAGATCGCGTCATCGGGATCTTTGCGAGCCACTATTCTGTTGATCTCAAAGAAGCGGAGCGGCCATTTCCCGAGGCCTACGAGAGCTTTAATGACTTTTTTACCCGGGCTCTAAAGCCCGGAGTCCGGCCACTGTGCACCAGCGGTATTGCCTGTCCCGCAGACGGCGCAATAAGTGAGATTGGTGACATTGATGGCCAGCGCGTTCTGCAGGCCAAGGGTCGCAGTTATTCCCTCGATGCTTTACTGGCGGGCGATCACACGCGCGTCGAGCAGTTTACCGGAGGCAGTTTTGCGACGATCTATCTTTCACCCAAGAACTACCATCGGGTGCATATGCCGCTGGACGGTCAGCTGCAGTCGAGCAGCTACGTCCCCGGCGATCTGTTTTCAGTAAACGGTACCACCGCCGCGGCCATCGATGGGCTGTTTGCTCGAAATGAGCGGCACATCAGCTACTTCGATACCCCCCGCGGGCCCATGGCCATGGTACTGGTGGGGGCGATGATCGTGGCAGGTATCGAGACGGTTTGGAGCGGCCAGGTGGCGCCCCGTCTTCGGCAGGTCGATCGCTGGGATCATGTAACAGCGCCCACGCCGATCCTCCTTGACCGTGGCAGCGAGATGGGCCGTTTTTTGCTCGGCTCAACGGTTATCTTACTGTTTCCCAAAGGCGTCGTTTCCTGGAATGAGGATCTCGTCGCCGGCGCGACCGTGCGTATGGGCGAGCAATTGTCTGCCTAGCACTTATAATGGCTTGAATGGCGCAATTGCCGGGGTGCAGCCGGACGTTCAGCCTTGAAGAGGCTGATCCAGCGAGGCGATGATTCGCCGGTAGCTGTCCAGACGCGCCGGATGAATAGCTCCGGTGTCGATGGCCGCAGTAAGCGCACAGCCCGGCTCGCTCTGGTGTTGGCAGTCGCGAAAACGGCATTGCCCAATGCACTCGCGAAACTCTCGAAAACCCTGTTCGACTTCATCACGACTCATATGCCAAAGGCCGAACTCCCGGATACCCGGGGAGTCGATCAATGATCCGCCACCCGGCACATCAAAAAGGCGAGCCGTCGTCGTGGTGTGTCGACCCTTTTGTTTGTCAGGAGACAGCTCTGACACGCGTTGCTGCGCATCGGGAAGCAGTGCATTCACCAGGGTGGTTTTGCCCACGCCGGATTGCCCTACGAGAATGCTGGTGTGCCCGGCGAGCAGCTTTGTAAGTTCGTCGATGGCGCCGAACTTACCCTGGGCTCTGATCGTGAGATACCCCAGAGGTGCATAGGGCTCCAAAAGAATGTCGATGGACTCCGCTAAGTAGGGGTCGTCCAGCAAGTCTGCTTTATTCAGAAGAATCACGGCTTCTGCACCGAGATTTTCGGTAGCCACAAGATAACGATCTATGAGGCCGCCGTGAGGTTCCGGGTAGGGCGCGATAACAATAATGACGCGATCAATGTTGGCGGCGACGCTGCGAAGCTTTCCAAACTTATCGGGGCGACGCAGTTCTGTACTGCGATCCTCCCGCGCCACGACAACCCCTGTTTCTTCGCCTGCACAGAAGATCACCTGATCTCCGGCAACAATTGAGCCCAAATTCATACGCAAATGACAGCGATGGATCTGGAGGTCAATGGCTTCCACATCAGCCTGGGTGCCGTAGCGGGCGATGACCCGACCGCGCTGCTCGCCGCCAAGCTGCCCTCCCGCCAGGGCTTCATCGCCCAGTGCGCCTGCGCGCTCAGCACGGTCGGCGCGCTCCTGCTGCTTGCGTTCGATACGCCAATTTTGGCGGCGATTGAGTTTACGTTTGCTCACGACTGCATTATTGAGCGCTGCCGGGAGAGTGTCGAGCGCGTGCTAAACTCAATTGCGACAGTGGAAAGGAAAAAATGATGGTCGACGAGCGCAATTTAATCTGGGTGGACCTCGAAATGACCGGTCTCGATCCCGACGCTGATCGCGTGATTGAGATCGCGACGATCGTCACGGATAGCGACTTGAACACCCTCGCAGAAGGGCCAGTGATCGCGATTCATCAGTCGAAGGCGACCCTCGATGCCATGGATGAGTGGAATACCACGCATCATGGCAATTCGGGTCTTTGTGATCGGGTGCGGGCGAGTACCATCGACGAGGCCGAGGCGAGTCGTTTGACCATGGCCTTTTTGGCAGATTGGGTGCCTGCAGGTGCTTCACCCATGTGCGGTAACAGCATTTGTCAGGACCGGCGTTTTATGGCGCGACACCTGCCAGAGTTGGAGCGTTACTTTCACTACCGCAATCTTGACGTCAGCACATTGAAAATTCTCGCTCAGCGCTGGAGACCGGATGTTGCCGCAGGCTTGCAAAAACGCGGAGTGCATCTTGCCCTTGAAGATATCCGCGACTCTATCGATGAGCTTCGCCACTATCAGCAGCACTTTTTAAACTGCGACGCTGGCGCATAAGCCCTCACTCCGCGCCGTGGCGTTGCAGCGCCCAGCGAACATGTTCCTGAACAAGCTCCGAAGGGTGGCTCTCCCGCTGTCGGAGCGCGTCCACAATCGCCAGGCTGTAAGGGGCGTTCCCCAGAGCTATGGCCAGATTACGCAGCCAGCGTTCGTAACCGATGCGCCGCAATGCTGAGCCTTCGGTACGCGCGGCCCAGGTCTCTTCATTCCAGCTAAAGAGCTCCAGTAGTCCCTGATTGTCCAACCCGTGACGCGGTTGAAAATCCTGTTCTGTGGTGGGCTCTGCAAACTTGTTCCAGGGGCACACGAGCTGGCAGTCATCGCAGCCGAAAATACGGTTTCCCATGAGTGGTCGCAGTTCCGGGTCGATACTGCCCTTGTGTTCAATAGTGAGGTAAGAGATGCAGCGCCGGGCATCCAGCTCGAAGGGTCCTACAAAAGCATTGGTAGGGCAGATATCGATACAGGCCTGACAGGTTCCGCAGTGCTTGCTGACCTGCGGTGGATCGACGGGTAATGGGAGGTCGGTATAAATCTCGCCTAGAAAAAACCACGAGCCCGCATCCTGGTTAATGAGCATGGTGTTCTTGGCGATCCAGCCAAGTCCCGCGCGCTCGGCCAGGGCGCGTTCCAGCACCGGTGCGCTGTCGACAAAGGCGCGATACTGACCACGGCCAAGGTGCCCTTCAATGCGTTTTGCCAGGGTCGCCAGACGCTTGCGAACCAGCTTATGGTAGTCCCGGCCGAGAGTGTAGCGAGCGATATAGGCTTTGTTCGGGTCCTCTAGTACGGTCAAGGGGTCAGCGCCATCATTCAGGTAATCCATACGCAAAGAGAGAACACGGCAGGTTCCCGGGACTAGTTCCTCTGGCCGGGAGCGCTTTTTGCCATGGTCGCCCATCCACTGCATCTCTCCCTGGTATCCTGCCGCGAGCCATCGCTCCAGATACTCCTCGTGCTCAGCCAGATTGATATCGCTCACACCGAGCTGCGAGAACCCCAACTCCTGAGCCCAGCCGCGTATCTCCTCCAGAAGGTCTCCGTGATCGGAAGCCAGAAGCTTATCTGTCATCAGTTTGCAGCCCTTTTGCCGCGGTGACCGTATAATTGCGCCATGCTTTTTAATGCCATAGAGACGATTGTGCCAGAGGCCCGCGCAGAATGAGCGCCAGGCGGCCACAGCTACTGTATACCGCAGAGCAAAGTCGCGCCGTTGATCGCCAGGCAATTACTGTTCACGGCCTGCCCGGCCCCCTGTTGATGGCGCGGGCTGCCCGCGCGGCGTTTGATCTGCTGCTCGCCAAACAGTCCGCGTTCGGCGCTCTGCCAAAAATGCTGCAAGTGTTGTGTGGCCCCGGAAATAACGGCGGTGATGGACTCCTTTTGGCCATGCTGGCCAAGGGGCGAGGGATTACTACCAGGGTGTTTCTTGTGGGGGGAGCTCCACGGAGCGAGGATGCCATAGCTGCCGCGCTTCGGGCTGAGAACGCCGGTTTAATTGTCGAAAACTTTGCCCCTGATGTTTTGGTCGATGAGGGAGTCGTCGTTGACGCGATGTTGGGTACCGGTATTTCCGGTGATGTTCGTCCCGGGTACCGCGCTGCCATTGAAGCGCTCAATTCAATGAGTGTTCCCGTACTTGCACTGGATGTGCCCTCGGGTATCGATAGCGACACCGGCGCCGTTTGTGGTGCAGCAGTGCGAGCATTGTGGACCGTAAGCTTTATTACTGCCAAACGGGGTCTCTACACGGGAGCCGGTGCTGAGCATGCCGGGGCACTGTCTTACGATGACCTCGATGTTCCCGAAGCGGCATTTTCTGCTGCGGATAATGCCTACCAAGTGCTGCGGCGCGAAGACGCCTTACGAGCTCTACCTGAACGCGCTCCGGGAGCTCACAAGGGGCACTTTGGGCGCTGCCTGATCGTAGGTGGTGATCACGGTATGGGTGGTGCCATTGTGCTTGCGGCGGAGGCTGCTCTGCGCACCGGCGTGGGGCTCGTTCGCGTCGCCACCCGAGAAGCTCATCTTGCAGCGATTCTGGCGCGTCGTCCCGAAGCCATGGTCAGCGCTGTTGATCACCGCAATGCATTGATGCCGCTGCTCGACTGGGCAGATACAGTGATTATCGGACCCGGTCTGGGTCAGGAAGCCTGGGGAGAGCAAATGCTGCATGCCTGCCTGGAGTCTGCCAAACCACTCTTGCTGGATGCCGATGCGCTTAACCTGCTTGCAACGATGGGGCCGCGCACCTTGCCCGCGGGCTCGGTGATAACGCCCCATCCTGGCGAGGCAGCGCGGCTGTTAGCGGTGGAAGGAATGAGTTCGGGTGACATTCAGCGAGATCGATTCTCCGCCGCCGAGAAGCTTTTCCGGACCTGGGGCGCGACCGTCGTTCTCAAGGGCAACGGGAGTCTCGTTGTCGGTGCACAGCGCAAGGGCCTGTGTGTCGATGGTAATCCCGGCATGGCGTCTGGTGGTATGGGTGATGTGTTGAGCGGCATTTGCGGCGCGCTCCTCGCCCAGGGGTTGTCCGCGGAAGATGCCGCAGCTCTGGCGGTGGTGCTCCACGCTCAGGCCGGTGACAGCGCCGCGGCTAACATCGGCGAGAGGGCGCTGCTTGCAGGAGACCTCGCGCCCTGCCTTGGGTCGCTGCTACAGTGACCGGTATAAAAAAAGACGCCGCAAGGCCGGAGCAAGCGCTGCACGCAGCAGTGGCTACTGAGGCTGACATGGTGAGTCTCGGTGAATCGCTGGCACAGCAGCTGCCCGAGGGGGCGACGCTCTATTTGCACGGTGAGCTCGGCGCGGGAAAAACCACGCTCACGAGGGGTATCGCCCGGGGTCTGGGTCACCGGGGCGCCGTAAAGAGCCCCACCTACACTGTGGTGGAGCCCTATGAGGATCTGGAGAAGCCTCTTTATCATTTTGACCTCTATCGTTTGGGCGACCCGGAAGAGTTGGAGTATCTGGGGATTCGCGATTACTTTGATACCCGAGCGCTGGTGGTGGTTGAATGGCCCGAGCGTGGTGGAGACTTTTTGCCGCGGCCGGATCTGGAGATTAGACTTACGGTCGATGGTTCGGGGCGTGCGCTGCAGATGACGTCGCACAGTCTCAAAGGGAGAGCATGCCTCGCGGCTCTGGAATCCGGAGACATCTGAATGTCGGGTGGTTTGTGCGTATTCGACGATCGAGCAGCAAAGTTGGGAGATGGCCACAATCAGTACTGAGCGCAGAGTGAAATCTCGTCAATGCATTTTTAAAGCGTTGATCCTTCTGCTGTGCGCCACGCCTTCACTCCTTCATGCCAAGGCCATAGAGGTAAAAGACCTGCGCTTATGGCGCGCTCCGGATCACACCCGCCTGGTGCTGGACTTGTCGGGCCCCACGGAGCACCGGCTTTTAGAATTACAAAACCCAAGACGCCTGGTTGTCGATGTTACGGATGCGCTGCTGGTCGCCGAGATCGCAAGCCTTGAGCTGGAGAAAACCCCCATTTCAAGAATTCGCAGCGGCGTTCGGGAAGGCGATGATTTGCGTTTGGTGCTCGATCTCTCCGAAGCCGTGCGACCGCGAAGCTTTGCCCTTAAGGCCTCAGAGGTCGCCGATCATCGTCTGGTTATTGACCTGTACGATCTCGAAACTGAAGTCGCGGCACCAGCGGTTAAAAAGAGCGCTCGCAGCAGTGATCGTAGAGATATTGTCATCGCTATTGATGCGGGGCACGGGGGAGAGGATCCGGGGGCTTCAGGTCCCGGTCGATTGCGCGAGAAGCAGGTAGTGCTTGAGATCGCCAAGGAGCTACACAGTTTGTTCAAAGCGGATCCGGGTTTTGCTCCGACACTGATTCGCAGCGGCGACTATTACGTGAGCCTCAAAGGGCGTCGCGATCTGGCCCGTAAGCGCCAGGCGGATATGTTTGTCTCCATACATGCCGATGCGTTTCGCGATAAACGCGCAAGAGGAGCATCGGTGTACGCGTTGTCTACCCGGGGAGCGACCAGTACCACAGCGAGCTATCTTGCTCAGCGGGAGAACGCAGCGGACTTACTGGGTGGTGTAAGCCTGGGTGACAAGGAAGATGCCCTGGCGATGACCCTCGCCGATTTGTCCATGACCGCGACGCTTGATAGCAGCTTGAACCTGGGGGCCAGTGTGTTGGGCGAGATGAATCAGTTTGCCCGGCTGCACAAAAATCAGGTGGAACAGGCGGGCTTTGCGGTACTCAAGTCACCGGATGTGCCCTCAATACTCGTAGAGACGGGCTTTATTTCTAACCCGGAAGAGGCCAAAAAACTCGCGTCGGCGAGTTATCGTCGGCGCATGGCAAGAGCTATTCACACGGGTATTGTGCAGTGGTTTCGCGGTCACCCGCCGCCCGGCTCATTGCTGGCGCATTTACGTGATGCCGGAGAGCAGGAGTACACCATTGTTGGGGGCGATACACTGTCGGGGATCGCTCAGCGCTTCAACGTTAATGTTAACTTGCTGAGTCAGTACAATAATTTGCGTAACAGCAAGATTCTTGTGGGCCAAACGCTGCGCATCCCCGCCAGCTAGATAGACAGAAGCAGACAGCCAATATGCCTCAGATCAAGCGCCTCCCCGCGCGCCTAGCCAACCAGATCGCTGCCGGCGAAGTGGTCGAGCGTCCGGCCTCCGTGGTGAAGGAATTGCTTGAAAATAGCCTCGACGCCGGAGCTCAGCGAGTAGACATTGATATCGAAGCGGCGGGCACCAAGCTGATCCGCATTCGGGACAATGGCTCTGGCATTGGGCCAGAGGATCTGCCTCTCGCTCTGGATCGTCATGCGACGAGCAAAATAGGCTCTTTGGAAGACCTCGAGCAGGTGGGCAGTTTTGGTTTTCGCGGTGAAGCCTTAGCCAGTATCGGCTCCGTCTCCCATTTACTGGTAACCAGCAACGCGGCGGAAGAAGACAGCGATGGCCAGTCTGCCAGCTGTTCCGGGCGGGATATGGCCGTCACACTGAAGCCCGCGGCACACCCTCAGGGCACGACGGTAGAGGTAAGAGACCTATTTTTTAATACGCCTGCTCGGCGAAAGTTCTTGCGTACCGAGCGCACGGAATTCAATCATCTGGAAGATGTGGTCAAGCGCATAGCGCTGGCGCGTTTTGATGTGAGCTTTGGCTTGCGGCACAACGGAAGACAATTGCGCGACCTCCGTCGCTGCGATTCAGAGGCGGATCAGTTGCGCAGGGTGGCGACACTCTGTGGTCCAGGGTTTGTGGAAAACGCTGTTGCCATAGATCGCGATGCGGGAGAACTGCGCCTGCACGGGTGGGTGGCACAGCCCAGCTTTTCTCGCAGCCAGGCGGATCTTCAACACTTTTATGTTAACGGCCGCTATATTCGCGATAAGTTGGTGGTTCACGCGGTGCGCCAGGCGTTCAGCGACGTGCTATATCAAGGTCGCCACCCGGCCTTTGTTTTGTATCTGGAGTTGGATCCCGCCGAGGTGGATGTGAACGTGCATCCCACCAAGCATGAAGTGCGCTTTCGGGATGGCCGCAGTGTCCACAGTTTTATTTACAGCACCTTGCACAAAGCGCTTGCGGATATCCGTCCCAGTGATGCATCTGTGCCGACACAAGGGACTAGCTCGCCAGTTTCGGCATCCGCCGGACGTCTGGACTTGCTCACCGGTGAACTCGTCCGCCAGCAGGAGATGGGGCTGGCTGAATCGTCTGCGGGAGATGGACTCAATAGCGCCCCGACGGTGTTTCCAAACCACGGCAGTCGCGGTGACTTTCAGCGCGCCAGCAGCGGCTCCGCCAATTTCGGTGGGGCTACTGCTGCGAGCTATCAGCAGCTATATGGCAACCATGATTCCCAAGACAGCGTTGCTGAAGGTGATACAGCCGAGGTTCCGCCGCTGGGCTACGCCCTGGCGCAGCTTCATGGCATCTACATCCTTGCTCAGAATCGTGAGGGCATGGTGCTGGTGGATACCCATGCAGCCCACGAGCGCATTACCTACGAGCGTCTCAAGCAAGCCAGGGATGAGCAGGGGATTCGCAGTCAGCCGCTGCTGGTTCCCCAGAGCGTGTCGGTGAGTAGTCGCGAAGCCATTTTGGTAGAGGAGCACGCCACTCTGTTTGAGAGTCTTGGTCTGCGCGTCGATGTCGCTGGCGATGAAAGTCTGCTGATTCGCGAAATTCCGGTATCACTGCAGGGCGCGGACGTGGAGCAGCTGTTGCGGGACGTGTTGGCGGAGCTTCTTGAGTATGGAACTTCCGAGCGTATTGCCCGGCACGAAGACGAACTGCTGTCGACCATGGCCTGCCATGGCTCGGTGCGTGCCAATCGTCGATTGACGGTGCCCGAAATGAATGCCCTGCTTCGGGATATGGAGATCACGGAACGCTCGGGGCAGTGCAACCATGGTCGCCCCACCTGGACGGCGCTGAGCGTGCAGGACCTGGATCGCCTGTTTCTGCGCGGACGCTAACATGAGCGCACCGTTGCTGTGCATCATGGGGCCCACGGCCTCGGGAAAAACCGACCTTGCGATTGCGCTGGCAGAGGCTCTGAATGGCGAATTGATCAGCGTGGACTCTGCGCTGGTGTATCGCGATCTGGATATAGGTAGCGCCAAACCCGCCTATCCCCACCACTTGGTCGATATCTGCGATCCGGGCGAGGCCTACTCGGCAGCTCGCTTTGCCGTTGATGCGCAGAAAGCGATAGACGATGTTCGTGGTCGGGGGCGTCGCCCCATATTGGTGGGCGGCACAATGCTCTACTACAGCGCTTTATTGCGGGGTTTTGCCGCAATGCCTGGTGCGGATTCGGCGGTGCGGGACGCCATAGCCAGCCTCGCCGCCCGTGACGGTTGGCCGGCCGTGCATCAAGAGCTGGCCAAGGTGGATCCGGAGTCCGCTGCGCGTATTCACCCCAACCATTCCCAGCGTTTGTCCCGGGCTCTCGAGGTTTACCGACTCACCGGTAGGACCATGACCGCGCTTCACGCGCAACAGTCTGACTCCTTGCTGGATGTGGATGACGTGTTGGCCGTCGCAATAGCGCCCGAGGATCGACAGGTGCTTCATCGGCGCATAGAGCTGCGCTTTGAGAAAATGATGGAAGCGGGTTTTCTCGACGAGGTTCAACGGTTGCGGGAACGCGGAGACTTGCGCACTGATTTACCAGCGATACGCGCCGTGGGCTATCGACAGCTCTGGGCCCATCTGGACGGTGAGTGCTCTTTGGAGGAGGCCCGGGAGCTTGGCGTGATTGCGACGCGCCAACTCGCCAAGCGGCAGTTTACCTGGTTGCGAAAGTGGCCCGACCTAAAATGGATCAATACGGATGAAGCTGGCGCGGTGACTAGCAGTGATTTGGCCTCAAATGACCCTTTTCTCGCTAAAATCAAAGATCCTGCAAATCTGCTCTTGAACTACCTAACGTACAACTCCATGTAGTAAGCTGCGCAGGCGGCGTTTCGGCGCCTAGCCCAATCTATGGACTAGCGTCTGCTGCAAACACGGTGTAACACCGTACTTTGGTTTTTTTTGGCTCGGTTTGAGCCCCAAACAGCCTTCGTGGCTAAAGGAGTATAGCGTCATGTCTAAAGGGCATACCCTACAAGACCCTTATCTGAACCTCTTGCGAAAAGAGCACGTTCCGGTATCTATTTATTTGGTCAATGGCATCAAGCTACAGGGCCAGATCGAATCTTTTGATCAATTTGTCGTGCTGCTTAAAAACACCGTCAGTCAGATGGTGTACAAGCATGCTATCTCTACCGTGGTTCCTGGGCGTGTCGTTCGCATGCCTATGCAGAACCCACCAGAGGACGATAGTGAGAGCTAAGCCCTCGGCGCAATGCAACATCCTATCTCGTCGATCTTTAATCGTCGAAAGCGACACTCCAAAGCTTGACGAGATAGCACCGAAAAACTGGAATACCCTTGTTTTTTGATCGGCCGGACAGCGGCGAACGCGCCGTGCTTGTCAATATCAGTCTGGACAATGACGGTGGCGGCATAGACCCTCGGGAGTTCGAGGCCCTGGTGATTTCTGCGGGGGGAGATCCTGTGGCTTATGTTACGGGCCACAGAACTACGCCCAAGGCGCGGAGCTTTGTGGGTAGCGGAAAGCTGGAGGAAATCGCCGAGCTTGTGCAGGCGGAAGATGCCTCCCTTGTGATTTTTAATCACAGCCTCAGTCCCAGCCAGGAGCGCAATCTCGAGGCGTCGCTGCGCGCTCGTGTTCTGGATCGCACGGGGCTGATTCTGGATATTTTTGCGCAGCGGGCGCGGACCCACGAGGGTAAGTTGCAGGTGGAGCTGGCCCAGCTGCGCCACATGAGTACCCGTCTGATACGGGGGTGGACACACCTTGAGCGCCAAAAGGGCGGAATTGGTATGCGCGGTCCCGGAGAAACCCAGTTGGAGACGGACCGCCGCTTACTCCGGGCAAGGATTAAGTCCATTAGCGCTCGTCTTGATCGTGTGAGGCGGCAGCGAGGACAGGGGCGCAGGGCCCGTCAACGTGCGGAACTGGCTACCGTCGCGCTTGTCGGATATACCAATGCGGGAAAGTCCACCTTGTTTAACGCTCTGACTAACGCAAAGGTCTATGCCGCTGACCAGCTCTTTGCGACCCTTGACCCGACGCTCCGTCGTTTGGAAGTGGATAACCTGGGGCCGGTGGTCATTGCGGATACTGTGGGTTTTATTGCTCGATTGCCTCATGGTTTGGTAGAGGCTTTCAAAGCAACTCTGGAGGAGACTCGAGAGGCGGATCTGCTCTTACACGTTGTCGACGCCGCCAGTGAGGACCGTGATGACAACCGTCAGGAGGTTCAGGCGGTGTTGGAAGAGATTGGCGCGGACGAGCGACCGGTGCTGGAGATCTACAACAAAATCGATCTGCTGGAGATGCAGCCACGCATTGATCGCGATGATGAGGGTGTCCCTTATCGTGTGTGGGTCAGTGCAGAGAAAGGACTCGGCCTGGACCTGGTGCTTGACGCCCTGGCCGAGCGCTTGGGTGAAGATGTGCTGGCGCAGGATGTTGAACTGCGTCCGGATCAGGCAAAACTTCGCGCCGCGCTGTATGCGTTGGGCGCGGTAGAGAACGAAGAGTTTGGTGACGATGGCAGTGCGCACTTGCAAGTGCGGCTGCCGCGTTCGGACTGGGAACGCTTGATTTCCCGGGAAGGCGCCTAAATGCGGCAGCAAGTTTCAGGGTTAGCCACATGGTTAACGCAAGACTTTGCTAGAATGCCGCGCTTGCTGTTTTGAGGAGATAAAGCATGGCCTGGAATGAACCGGGTGGCGGTAACAATTCACGCGACCCCTGGGGCGGTGGCAATCAGGGTCCCCCGGACCTTGATGAAGCACTGAAGAAACTGCAGCAGCGCTTTGGAGGCCTCTTTGGGGGCTCCAAAGGTGGCGGCGGAGGCGGTGCATCGTCCTCCCTGTTTATTGTGTTGATCATCGGGGCTGCAGTGGTCTGGGGGCTCATGGGTCTTTACCAGATCGATGAGCAGGAGCGAGCCGTCGTGCTGCGCTTCGGCAAATACAATTCCACGGTACAACCGGGATTGCACTGGAATCCTCCGGGCATCGACGAAGTGATTCGGGTTAACACTACCAAGGTTCGCGCAGCGAGCTTTCGGGAAATCATGTTGACGCAGGATGAGAACATCGTCGAAGTGAGAATGTCGGTGCAGTACGTCATTGATGACGTTAAGAACTACGTGCTGCAGGTCCGTGAGCCAGAGAACTCGCTGCAGCAGGCTGCCAAGAGCGCCCTTCGCCATGTAGTGGGTGGTATGACCATGGATCTGGTGCTCACCGAAGGCCGAACAAGAATCGCCACGGAAGTCGATGAGCGGCTGCAGAATTATCTGAACAGTTACACCACAGGTATTCTGCTGTCTGCGGTTAACGTTGATGATTCGAAGCCACCCTCACAGGTCCAGGCCGCGTTTGACGACGTGATCAAGGCCCGTGAGGACGAGGAACGCGTGAAGAACGAAGCGCAATCCTATGCCAACGGCATTGTGCCCGAGGCCCGAGGTCAGGCGCAGCGGCAAATCGAAGAGGCCAGCGCCTATCGGGAGCAGGTTATTGCAAACGCGGAAGGTGAAGCGGATCGCTTCAACAATCTCCTTGAGGAGTATCGCAAAGCACCCGAGGTGACCCGCGAGCGTCTCTATCTGGATGCCGTACAAAACGTACTCACCAATACCAGTAAGATCATGGTGGACGTCGAGGGCGGTAACAACGTGATGTATCTGCCGTTGGATAAGCTGGGATCGGGTACCACGACCACGCGTCGCAGTGCGCCATTGGATATCAACACAAGCAATATTCGTGAGCTGACAGATGCGGTAACGGAGCAGTTGCGCCGGGATGCTGCGGCTCAGCAAGCGCGAAGAGGAGGGCGTTGATATGACAGGACGTTCATTAACGCTGGTGATACTGGCAACGCTTGTGATGTTTGTCGCAAGTAATTCGCTCTACGTGATCAAGGAAACCGAGCGAGGAGTGCTCCTCAAGTTTGGTGAGGTTGTTAACCCCAATCTCCAACCGGGATTGCACGTAAAAGTGCCCTTTGTGAACAACGTGCGTAAGTTCGACGGTCGAATCGTTACCTTGGACTCTCAGCCTGAGCGATTTTTTACTCAGGAGCAGAAGGCGCTGATTATCGATTCCTACGCTAAGTATCGAATCGCGGATACCGCAACCTTCTATACGGCGACCAACGGAGAGGAGTCTCGCGCAGCGGGATTGCTGGCCCAACGGGTTAACAACCGTCTGCGTAACCAGGTGGCGATCCGTACCATTCAGGAAGTGGTGTCCGGTGAGCGCGATCAGCTCATGGAAACCATCACTCGAGAATTGGACGTGGTCGCACGCGAGGAGCTGGGCATTGAGATCGTAGATGTGCGGGTTAAGCAGATTGACCTGCCTCCGGAAGTCTCAGAGTCGGTCTATCGACGTATGAACGCGGAGCGAGAGAAAGAAGCCAGAGAGCGTCGCTCTCAGGGTCAGGAACTCGCCGAGGGTATTCGTGCTGCAGCAGACCGTGAGGTTACTGTGATC
Source organism: Congregibacter sp. (assembly GCF_965662665.1). Lineage (NCBI taxonomy): Bacteria > Pseudomonadati > Pseudomonadota > Gammaproteobacteria > Cellvibrionales > Halieaceae > Congregibacter > Congregibacter sp. The sequence goes on from NZ_CBFIIF010000021.1 coordinate 40,413, forward strand.
AGCGCCAACGCTTATCGTGAAGCGCAGCAGATTCGCGGTCGCGGTGATGCCGACGCCACACGGACTTACGCCGAGGCCTTTGGTCAGGATCCCGAGTTCTATTCCTTCACGCGTAGTCTGCGTGCCTATCAGGATTCCTTTCAGAGCAGCGGTGACATCATGCTCGTGCGTCCCGATAGTGAGTTCTTCCGCTATCTGAAGGACTCTAGCGGAGGGAAGTAAAGACCCTAAATAAAGCATCGGCTGCTGCGGCAGCCCTGTGCTAAAATCCGACAACCGTGGAGGATGGTGCGCTAATAGAGCGCGTCCAAATCCACGGTTTTTTCTTGGGGGAGTGTTTTGCAGGAATTTTGGCAGGTATTTCCCGTTGCAGTAGCGCTCGTCTTTGTTATGGAGGGGCTGCTGCCCTTCATCAGTCCGGGACGCTGGCGTTCCATGATTGCGACCGTCGCACAGCTCGATGATGCGGCTATTCGACGGTTTGGATTGGGTAGCATGCTGTTTGGCGTCGTGATGTTGTATCTGGTGCATTAATAGTGGAAAAGCAAAGCCCCGCGCGGGCCTGGCAGCTGCCCGATGGTATTGACGAGCTGCTGCCGGATGCCGCAGCGCAAGTTGAAAATCTTCGAAGAAGCTTATTGGACTGTGCGTCCCGTTGGGGCTATCGCCTGGTGATGCCGCCGATGGTGGAGTTCACTGATTCCCTGCTCGTGGGCGTTGGCGAAGACCTCGATCTCTTGACCTTTAAGGTACCCGATCAGTTGACCGGCCGAATGTTGGGGCTGCGTGCTGATATAACGCCTCAGGTTGCTCGTATGGATGCCCACAGTCTCCACGGTGAGCAGGTAAATAGACTCTGCTACGCCGGTTCGACACTGCATACTCGTTCTGAATCCCTGGCAGCTTCCCGCTCGCCCCTACAACTGGGCGCAGAGCTCTATGGTGCTGCGGGCCTCTCGGGGGACATTGAGGTTATTGCCTTGATGCTGAGTATGATCGATGTAGCGGGCGTTGAAGTCGGTCAGGCTTTGACCCTGGATTTGGGCCACGGGGATGTTTTTAAGCATGTTCTGGCTGCCAGCGGAGCCGCCGAAGCCGGTATTGAGTCGGCTATTTTTGATGCTCTGCAGCGTAAATCCCGGCCAGACCTCGAGCGATTACTGGAGCAACTGCCAGCGGACTCGAGTGCAGGGCTGCGTGCGCTGATGGACATGCATGGCGATCTGAGTGTTTTGGATCGCGCAGAGGAAGAGTTAGCTGAGGCTGCGCCAAAGATTCGCGAGTCTCTGCGGGAGCTGCGCGACCTGTCCTCGGCACTGCAGGCTCGCTACCCCGATGTGTCCTTGTATATTGATCTGGCCGAGTTGCGCGGTTATCGCTATCACACAGGCGTCGTATTTGCGGTGTACACGCAGGGTCTGGGTGAGGCGCTGGCTCGGGGTGGCCGCTATGACAATGTAGGAGAAGTCTACGGCCGAGCTCGCCCTGCGACAGGTTTTGCGACGGACTTAAGACTACTGGCGGCGCAGCTAAGGCACCGAGAGATCCCAAAGAATGCAATCGCTGCTCCCGATCTGGAAGATGCATCGCTGCAGAAAGCTGTGCGCAAACTTCGTAGCGCAGGCGAAACGGTCATCGTCATGCTTGATGGTGAAACAGATTCGCGCTGCGCGCGGGAAATGGTAAAAATTGATGGTCAGTGGCAGCCCCAATCACGGCGTGCGTCACTTGATGGAGAGGGTAAATGAGCCGGAATGTGGTAGTGCTGGGCACCCAGTGGGGCGATGAGGGCAAGGGCAAGATCGTAGACCTTCTAACTGATCGCGCCGAAGCAGTGGTGCGTTTTCAGGGTGGTCACAACGCGGGTCATACCTTGGTGTGCGATGGCGAGAAAACGGTATTACACCTGATACCGTCGGGCATTCTGCGAGCCAATGTCATCTGTTGCATCGGCAACGGTGTTGTATTGGCGCCCGACGCTCTGCTCAAGGAAATCATCGAACTGGAAGAGCGGGATGTGCCAGTACGAGAGCGCCTGCGGATATCGCCTGCGTGTCCGTTGATTCTTCCCTACCACGTGGCTCTGGATAACGCCCGGGAAGTGCGTCGGGGTGCAGATAAGATAGGCACGACCGGACGGGGTATTGGCCCCGCTTACGAAGACAAGGCTGCGCGACGAGGCTTGCGCCTGGGGGATCTTCAGGACCCCAAGCGTTTTGAACGCAAGCTTCGGGACGTCATGGAGTATCACAACTTCCAGCTCGAAAATTACTACAAAGTCGATCGGGTGGATGTGGAAGAGGTCCTGCAATCCAGCCTGGCCCTTGGGGAGCAGCTACTGCCCATGATGACTGACGTAACAGCGATGTTGCATCAGTTGCGGGGAGATTCGCGGAGCATATTATTCGAAGGTGCGCAGGGCTCCCTTCTCGATATCGACCACGGCACCTACCCGTTTGTTACCAGTTCAAACACTACGGCGGGAGGCACAGCCACGGGTTCGGGCTTTGGTCCTCTCTATCTTGATTATGTGTTGGGTATTACTAAGGCCTACACCACGAGAGTGGGCTCGGGGCCCTTTCCCACTGAGTTGTTTGACGCGACGGGGGAGCATCTTGCGAGCCGTGGTCATGAGTTTGGCGCGACCACGGGGCGCGCTCGGCGCTGTGGTTGGTTTGACGCTGTGGCGCTGCGAAACGCCGTCAATATCAACTCCGTGAGTGGTATCTGTCTGACCAAGCTGGATGTTCTGGATGGCCTGGAGTCTATTCAAATCTGCATTGGTTATAGCAATGCAGCGGGGGAGTCAGTGCCCAACCCGATGGATTCCGACGATTATGAAGGTCTCGTACCGGTCTACGAGACCGTGCCCGGCTGGAGTGAATCCACCGTGGGCGCAAAGAGCCTCGATGAGCTGCCCAAGGCGGCACGCGACTACATCTCCATGATCGAGACGGTGGTCGGTGCGCCTATCGACATTATTTCTACAGGGCCTGACCGTATGGAGACCATCATTCTTCACGACCCCTTCAGCTAGGACCCAGCTCTACGGGTCCCGGACCAGCGGTTTCGAAAGCCGGGTGGCCATTGTCAGATAGCCAAAGCCCGTTAGCGATCGTCGTACATAAGAAAATTCTCGGCCCGTGGCTGAGAGGAGACCTAGTGATAGCGCTGTCTATAGTCGCTATAGCTGAGTCCGGTCCATCGCCTAAAGGCCCGGTAAAAGCTGTTGACTTCGAGATAGCCCAATTCATCCGCCAGACACTTGCCGGGTAACCAGCGTTCCCGCAGTCGCGACTCACAGCGATATTGCCGCGCCCGATCCAGCAAAAACTGATAGCTGGTGTGATCGTTGCGGAGACGCCGACGCAGGGTTGTGCAACTGATTCCCAAGGTCTCGGCGACGCTCTCGGCACGGACTCTGGATAGATCATCGTCCAGCAATATCCTCAGCACGCGGTCAGTGGTTCTCGATAGCGGGAGGTATTTGGTCTTGTTCTCGCTTTTTGTCGGCCCACCACAGGGCTGACGACGTTGACTATCCTGACGTTGGGTCCTCTGGTCCAGATCTTCATCAGCGCCCGGGCAGTGCTCTGTGGGTAAGCTGTGAGGCTGATAGCGGGCGAAGGAGTCCCACTTACTTGTCGCGACGGTTGACGCCGGGATCATGTGATCGAGGATGCCGGTTCTGGGTTTCTCTGGGGGATGCTCCAGAGGAATTGCATGGGGCTCTACGGTGAGTTGCTTGCAGGTCTCGTCTCGCCGACGCAGGGCGTGTGGCATCGACTGTGAGCACTTGGGTGGCGGTGTTCGTACGTTTTCTCGAGAAACAACCGGAGAGCTGTTCCGGTCGGGCTGCCAGGCCAGGTGTTTGTGCCGTGGGGACGGTTGGGGGTTTTGATCAAAGTGAATCATCGATGCCTCCTTGCTCGATTGACTGTCTCCAGAGCCTCCCTTTGGTTCAAGGGAGATCTGCGGACTCGATATCATCCGTGATGTCGAGGTGTGCAAAGCACCTGATTAGCTTAGCAGAGCGCTGGTAAATGAAAAGCAGCTAGCACGGCGGTCGGTCGCAATTGATCAAATCGTGAGGGGCGCAGGAAAACGTCCGGGGCGCTCTATTCCAGAGAGAGCTCCGGTGGAAGGGGGCAATCCATGACAGCGGCAACGGCAATCACCAGCTCCCGCTCCACGGGGCAGACCAGGCCGTCATCGGCCGCTGCAAGAGCCATAGCCTTGAGAATTCTTGGCTTAAGCAGCGGATAGCAGTCTGCCAGGGTGTGCACGCTGCGGCTGAACTCGGCTACGCTGCACTCACTCAGAGGTAGCAGACCAAGGCCTGTTAGCCCCAGATTTTCACATGCCAAAACAAAGGCACGTTCGCTGTCTCCCGAGCCTTGATGGGCCAGTATCGATAAAACCTGACGGAGCGGCGCTCGCACTTTGGCGATATGTTTGTAACGAGGTCGGCTGTTTTCCACTCGCAGGTATTCCGGATCGAGGTAGTGCCTCAACAGCTGGAACAAACACCACTCAAAGAGATCAATCTGACCATCGCTCTGAATAACCGACAGCAAGGTGGACTTGAACTGTCGATACTGCGGTGTAGACATGTTTTTCAAGGCGGGCATGGCTGCTGCTATTAAAGGAAATCGCTTTCCCGGCTTGAGCTCACGAATCTGCGGCAGGAGCTCCGATACAAGCTCTTCCTGACCTTGGACGCCTTTTTGGCGCAACACTGTGAGCGCTCCTTCGAGCTGATCAGCACTTCGCCGCGCGGTGACCATTGCTAGCGCCGTCGCCGTCGCTCCCAGAGGTTCCAACACGGCGTTGTGCAGAGCGTCGGGAATGTATCCCGTTATCTCGCTGTGAGACTGTTCCTCGCTAGCGTTCTCAGGGTCGCCGGTGGAGCTCGCAAACTGCCCATCTTCGGTGAGTAACTTATCCTCGCCGTGAGAATCCTCGGGAAGCACTGCGCTGGCCATTGCGGCGGCAACCAGAGCGGCTCTGCCCACGCCCGCCTGAACGTCGTTCTCGGAGAGCGGCTCTGTGGCGTAGCGCCGTTCCGAGCGCTCAATAAACTGGCCATTCCAGTTCTTATCCAGACGACGTATGCGCATATCCAGAGGAGGGTGTGTTGCAAAGCCACTCCAGAGGCGGTGACGGACCTCGCCAAAGAAAATGTGCGACATCTCCGGGGCCCGGGCACTGTGGACGAGAGAGCCGGGAATGAAGCCGCCAATAACTTTGAGCGCATTAGCAATGCCGCTGGTATCGCGGGTGAACTGTACAGCGCTGGCGTCGGCCAAATACTCTTTTTGTCGGCTAATGGCGGCTTTGATGAAGCCCGCGGCGAGAGATCCCAGCCAGCCGATGATCATCAGGCCCAAACCCAGAACCGGCAGTGCTGCGCTGCTTTCGCTGCGGCGATTGCTACGACCAACGCCATAAGCACCCATGCGCAGCAAGAAGTGGCCGACATCACCGATAAAGGTGATGCCTTTGAGCAGGGAAGCGAGGCGTATGCCCAAGCGCATATCGCCGTTGAGAATATGACTGAATTCGTGGGCCACAACGCCCTGAAGCTCGTCTCGACTGAGTTGAAGGGCAGCGCCGCGGGTAACAGCCACCACGGCATCGGTGGGGTTCACGCCTGCGGCGAAGGCGTTGATACCCCGCTCTTCCGGGAGCACGTAAAGCGCGGGCACGGGCATATTGGCAGCGAGCGAGAGTTCTTCGACAATGTTCAGGCAGCGTTTTTCGTAGGGGTCTGAGCTTTGACGCATTACGCGACGACCGCCCATGCTCTCGGCGACAGCTTTACCGCCGGAGGCGAGCTGAAGCCAGCGAACAAGGGATACAAAGCCTACGGTGGAGACGACCGCAAGGCCAATGGTAGCAAAGCGTTCCCAGGAAAAAAGCGCCAGATAGCCTTCCCAGCCGCTGCCACCCACATAGATGTTGTAGTCGCGGCCCACCCACAGAAACGCGGTGACGAGCGCATTGACCATCAGCACCAGTAGCGTAAGCGCGACGGTAAATAGCACGAGGAGGTAGCGCGTGTTACGCCTGGCGCGATCCTGCTGGGTGAAAAAGTCCACAGCTGCGGAGCATTAGCCTCGTATCAGAAACTCACTTTTGGCGCTGCCTGGATCTGTGCAGAGTCATCAAATTCAAGAAGCTCGGCGTCAGCGGGGTGGCCAAAGGTAGCTGCAAGGACTACCGCAGGGAAACTCTGGCGGTAGGTGTTAAAGGCCATGATGGCATCGTTAAAGCCCTGGCGGGCAAAAGCTACGCGATTTTCGGTGCTCGTGAGTTCCTCGGAGAGCTGCTGCATATTCTCGCTGGCTTTCAGATCCGGGTAGGCTTCCATGGTGATATTAAGCTTACCCAGAGCGCCTTGGAGATTATTTTCCGCCCCCGCCAAACTGGCCATGGAAGCCCCTCCGCCGCCTTCGCCCAGCGCTTTGAGCACCGCCGCGGCTTCATTTCGTGCGGTGACCACCGCGTCCAGAGTCTCGCGCTCGTGCGTCATGTAAGCGCGGGCAGTCTCCACCAGGTTAGGTATCAGGTCATAGCGACGCTTTAGCTGTACCTCAATCTGTGCAAAGGCATTTTCGTGGCGGTTCTTGAGACTCACCAGCCTGTTGTAGATGTTGATGACGTAGATCACCAGGCCGAGTAGCACCAGCCAGAACACGATTGACGACACTTCCATGAGACAACTCCTTACATAGCCAAGAGAGGGTAGGCGACTCTGAGAGTCACATTATGCGATGGCACTAAGCTCTACGGGAACGCCGTTGACGGCAGCATTACCTGAGAGTTCGTCAAGATAGCCTGCATCTGTAACGTCGTTACACGATACGCCAGCATGAGCCCTGGCGGTATCCATGCGTATGCCCTGACGATTGTGTCCAAAGCCATGGGGAAGGCTGACGACCCCCGGCATGACCTCGTCCGATGCCAGCAAGGTTACCGTGACTTCACCGCTGCGCGAGCGCAGGAGAGCCTGGTCACCATCGCTGAGCGCATGGGCACTTAAATCCTGTGGGTGCACCATGAGCTGATCGCGAGGCTTACCTTTTACCAGGCGATGATAGTTATGCATCCAGGAGTTGTTTGAACGGACGTGGCGTCGACCGATAAGGAGCAGACCCTCTGCCGGATCCTCACCGAAGGTAGACCTCAGACGTTCAAGGTCAGCAAGGGCCTGGGGGGTTGCACAATGAATCTTTTTGTCCGCCGTCATGAGTCGCTCGGGGAGCATCGGCTTTAATTCACCAAGATCGATGCCCGAGGGCTTGTCCCGCAGCTTGTCCAGGCTCAGATCATAGTCACTGCCTTTTCCGTAGGGACCAAACTGTAAGCCCACATCGATCATTTCATGGGGTGCTACCGGCTCTTTGGGCTCTTCGCCAAGGGCGCTCGCGACACGCTCGCCCAGTGCCGTAAAGATCTCCCAGTCATGCAGCTTGTCTGCAGTGGGTTCGAAGACGGGCGGGTTGTAGCGCGTCGTGTTGCGCAGGGCGTTGATATGAAAAGCAATGTCGTAGTGATCGTGCTCTAGGGGCGATGTGGGTGGCAGAATGATATTCGCATGCCGAGTGGTTTCGTTGATGTAGGGGTCCAGGGAGACCATAAAGTCCAGCTGCGTCAGGGCTTCGTCCAGCGCCCGTCCGTTGGGTGTGGAGAGCACCGGATTGCCTGCACCTGTGAACATCACGCGAATCTGGCCCTCGCCGGGCGTGGTGATCTCTTCGGCCATCGCCGCAGCGGGAAGCTCCCGATCGAATTCCGGAAGGTCGCGCACGCGGCTTCGATGGCGATCAAAGCCACCGGGACCGGTGCGAGGCACCTGATCAACGGCGGGTAGTGTGAACATACTGCCGCCGGCTTTATCCAGATTGCCCGTTGCGATGTTGATGATCTGAATCAGCCACTGGCATAAGCCACCAAAGACCTGGGTTGATACGCCCATACGGCCGTAGCAGATAGCGGCATCGGCGGCGGCAAACTCTCGGGCGATACGCCGGATACTTGCAGCGTCAATACCGCAGTGTTTTTCGGCGTGTTCCGGGCTAAATCCCGACACCGCGCTGGCCACTTCTTCCAGGCCAGTGGTGAAGTCCGCAAGCTGTCCTGGATTCGTGAGTCCTTCTTCAAAAAGCGTGTTAAGCACTGCTGCGAGAAAAAGCGCATCGCTGCCGGGAACAATGGGAAGATGCTCGCTTGCCAGCTCCGCGGTCTCTGTACGCCGGGGGTCAACCACCAGAAGCTTACCGCCTCTCGCCTTAAGATCTTTGATGCGTTTCTTCACGTCCGGCACGGTCCAGATACTGCCATTACTGGCCAGGGGGTTAGCGCCGAGCATCAGGAAGTAATCACTGCGATCTATATCGGGAATGGGGAACAGAGACTTGTGGCCAAAGAGCCATAAAGATGTGAGGTGATGAGGTAGCTGGTCTACAGAAGTGGCAGAAAATCGGTTCTTGGACCGAAGCCATCGGAATAGATAGTTTTGGTGCGTCAGCATGCCGTAGTTGTGAACCGAAGGATTGCCGAGGTACACACCAATAGAGTCGACGCCGTGTTCTCGATAGCTACGCATGAGGGCCTCGGCGGTGCTGTCGAGTGCTTCCTCCCAGCTGATTTCTTCCCACTGATCTTTTCCGTCTTCGCCGGTGACTCGGCGCACCGGGTAACGCAGGCGGTCGGGGTCTTCGTGGATGTCTTTCAGAGCTACGGCTTTTGGACAAATATGCCCGCGGCTGAGCGGGTCATCCGGATCGCCTTTAATGGAGAGTATCTCCTGGCCCTGGGTTTCGATCTTCAGGCCACAGATGGCTTCACAGAGATGGCAGGCGCGATAGTGAGTTTGAATCATGATGCGGGTCCGATATTGATTATTTGGTGGCTGCATTCTTAGGAGCGGAATTCTTCAGCAGTTTGTCCTGCCCGTCTACCCCAAGACTCTCACTGCCCGCGGGACTTGCGTATCCGCAGGCTACAGCTTGCTACACTGTAGCACTGCGGTAGACGGGAATCCCTAGCGGTTCTCTCTGCCTGCGTAACGATGGAGGTCTCATGGACAAGAACTGGAACCGCTACAGCGCAGCGGGTTACTACGACGAGTTGATTACGCCCAAGGGTACGCCTCGGCAGGTAGCCAGGCCGGCGGTCAAACTGTTGAAAGAGCTCGCAGCAGATGATTTATCCGCGCGCCGAACCGCAGCTGAAGTCGCGATCCGTGAGATGGGTATCTCCTT